>JAGDAM010000048.1 GCA_017959485.1 Clostridia bacterium | reverse complement strand
GGGATACGGCGCCGCCTTTTGCGGAGGTCTTGTCGGTCACGGCACTTTCGACAACGTGATACACGACTGCTATGCGACCGGCGACGTCGTCTGCTCCGGCTCCTGGAGCGACTGCCAGGACAACTGGATGTCTCAGGTCTGGCTCAGATACCGCAACCCGGCGGGCGCTCTGATCGGATGCATGGAATCGACCTTCCACGTAAAGAGCGACGAAAGCCGCTACGCCCTGACCGTTTACAACTGCTACGCCTCGGGATCGGTAACCTTCCTGAGCGCTCCGTGGGTCAGCGATACGGCTGTCGCGAACGGTTCGCTCATCGGGTGCGTTTACGACAGGCACACCTATTACAACTGCAAGTCGGGAAGCGCCGAAGGGAAAGAGGACGTCTTCTTCGGACAGACGGAACACAACTATTGCGTCGGCACGTCACGGGAATACTATCTGGCAATTCCGAGATACGGGCGCACGCTTCCCGCGGGAGAAGAGACGCGCCACACCGTGGTCGCCAACGTCACTGCGGACCGGTTGTCGGATTCAGCCACCTTTGCGGGGTTCGATTTCTCAACCGTCTGGAAAATGGGCGCCTCCTCGCCGGAACTGCGCGACTGCGCATCTGTTTCCCAGTAATTATTCAATTTTCGGTTGACAATTGTCCGTTTTATGTTGTATAATACGTTTGTAAAAATCTTTATTCTATTATTAATTGAGGAGGAGAAAAATGAAACACGGCAGAATATCAAGAATGCTTGCGATCCTGCTTGCCTGTCTTATGATCGGCGCGGCGCTTGTCTCCTGTGCGAAGAACAACGGAGGAGGGGACGGCACCACCGCCGCCGGCTCTCCGGCTTCCACTTCAGGCACACCGTCCGCTTCGACCGACGGCTCATCCAATCCCGAGCAGACCGTGCGTCTTGACGATTTCGGAAGAGAATGGATCGACGACGAGCTTCCCGAATCCGCTCAGCTCGACCGCACCTTCACAGTTCATATGCGCGGCAACGTCGAGCAGTATGAATGGAAAGCCGAGGACATCAACGGCGAGACGCTCAACGACGCCATCTACAAGAGAAACAATAACGTCGAGACCCGTTTCGGCATCACTCTTAACGTCATCGCCGAAGGCAACTGGTCCAATTACGGCGAGAATCTCGAAAAGGTCAAAAACTCGATCAAGACCGGTGACGGCACCTACGACCTCCTTTGCGGCTATTCGACGCCTATGGCCTCGATGGCAACCACCGGACTTATCCGCAACCTCAACAAGCTGGACAACATCCACCTGGATAAACCCTGGTGGTCCGACAGCTGGAACAGCGATTTCATGATCGGCGACAAGCTCTACTTCGGAGTCGGAAGTCTTTCCATCGCTATGATTTATTCGATGGAATGCATCTTCTACAACACCGACATCATGAAAGAGGTCGACGAGAATTACAATATCTACAAGACGGTTCTGAATCAGGCCTGGACCTGGGATGAGATGAACCGCGTCGGCGCCCTTGCCTACAGCGACGTCAACGGTGACCAGGTTCCCAATTTCGGAGACCGTTTCGGATTTGCCAGCGCTGAGGCGAGCAACTCCGGCAACACAATCAACGGACTGCTTTATTCGACCGGCTTCAGACTCGTCGAGAAGGACGAAACCGGAACGCCCAGACTGACCGAGGATATCGCGCGGCTTGTTACGATCGGTGAAAAAGAGATCTCCCTCCTCTACGGCACACCCACCAACTACGATCTCAGCAATTCTCAAAAGCTGGACTTCACAGCCGGCAACATGCTCTTCTGCCACTACTGGCTCTACTACGGACAGACCAACTACTCCAAGGTTATGGACAACTACGGAATCGTTCCGATGCCGAAGTTTGACACAGACCAGGAGAACTACTGCACGCCTGTTCAGGGCGGCATGCACATGTACGCCATTCCGATCGACGTTGACGCCGAAGAGGATTCGATGCTGACCGAGGCGTTCGCCGCCGAGTCCTACCGTGTCCTGCTTCCCGCCTACTACGAAGTCGTTCTGAAGACCAGATACGCTCCCGACGCCTACACGTCCCAGATGATCGACATCATGTACGATACCGTTATCTTCGATATCGGCATGACCTACAACGGAAGCATCGGTTATCTCGGCTCCTTCAAGGACGCGATCGCGAGCGGCGCGAACATCACCTCCTCGATGTCGAGACAGAACAGCGCGGCCAAGAGAAACCTCGAACAGCTTGTCAGGGGCATACTTGAAGTCAAAGACAAAGACTGATTAGACAATACATAGTTTTTTACATCACGGACGGCGCCCCCCGTACCGGCGGGGCGCCGTCCGTATCATCCTCGGAGAAAATATGAACGACGAGCTTACAGCGGTCGATATTGAACAGATGAGGGCCGAACTGGCCGAAAGAAAGATCCGGGCCGCGGCGCTTCGCGAAGAGGTGCAGCGCACCCGCGAATACGGCGATCTGTCGGAGAACGCCGAATACAAATGCGCCAAGCAGGCGTTTAACGAAAACCGCCGCAGGATAAGATATCTTGAGAATATGATCAGGACGTCGGTCGTCATCAGCGTTGAGTCTAAAGAGGACGAGGTCGGTCTGTTCGACAGAGTGACCGTATTCTATCCCGAAGAGGGAGAGACCGAGGTCGTGAGAATAGTCACGACTCTCCGCAACGACGTTTTTTCAAACAACATCTCGAAGGAATCCCCCTTCGGAAAAGCCCTTCTCGGGCACCGTGCCGGCGACGTGGTCACGGTCAGAGTAAACGACAGAAAGAGTTATCCCGTGAGGATCGTCAAAATCGAAAAGGGAGAAGACGATCCGGATCTGAAGATACATTGAGCGAAAACCATGATTAGTAAAACCCTGAGGATCGCCGCCGCGGCGCTGATCCTTGCCGCGGCGGTCTTAGTGCCGGTCGTACTCATGCCGGCGTCGGAGCTTCCCGCGGCCTCCGCATCCGCGGAAACACCCGTTCGGGAAGACACCGCCTCACCGCCCGAAGCAGCGCGTGACGAAATCCCCGCCGGTCCGGACGGGGCGGGCGATGCCTCCGACGGAAATACGGATGACGCGGCCGACGCCCTCGCGGGAGACGCCGCGAGCGAGGTCCTTCCGGACAGTCCGGCTCCGGCCGAAACCCCGAAAGAGGAGTATTCGGAGGACAAAGACGATTCCGGGCTTCCCGAAGATTCCCGGGAACCTGCCGAAGACGGCAAAGGCGCGGACGCGGACGACGTAACGGAGGCCGGTGACGGTGACGACGGAATGAGCTGGGCGGAGATTACCGCGACCGTCGGGTACGACGTCGTCTTTACCAATTATCTCCATCCGACGCTCGGAAGATATTACAAGGTCGCGCTCTCGCCCGAGCTTCAGCACCATACCTACGAAATGTGCCTAAAATACCGCGTGCCGTACAAGATCGTCATCGCTCTTATGGGTATCGAGAGCAGCTGGAACGCCGACATAGGCGTGCTGAAAAACAGCAGCGGCTCCTACGTGGGACTCGGAATGCTTTCGGTGAAGTACAACGCCGGCGTTTTCAGGGAGCGCGGGATCGATATCTACCAGCCCGAGGGCAACATCGAGGCGATCTGCCGGGTGTTCAGCGACAAGCTGCGCGAATTCGACGGAAACGTCCACTACGCTCTGATGGCTTACAATATGGGCAGCGGAGGCGCCTGGGCCGCCATTGCGCGCGGAACCTTTTCGACCTCATATTCCCGGAAGATAGTCAATCTCGCGGAAGGCCTGCTGACCGACGTCGAATACGCGGTGATAACGAAAAAGTGATAAGGCAATACCGCACAATTCGACGCACGGATCTTGCCGGCCCTTTTGACGCCTGTTATGACGTCAAAATCTTGAAAAACTGCCTGTTTTCCTGCGATTTTTCAGTCAAAACAGGCGCCAAAATTACTCGACAATCTCCGCACGCGAATTGTGCGGTATTGCCTTAATAAAGCAGTACTCTGGCGCTTTTAGCCGAAAGGAAAAATGAAATGATCATCAACAAAACCAGGACCGACACAAAGCTCGAGATCGCTCTCGAAGGCAGACTCGACACCATGACCGCTCCGGATCTCGAAAAGGAACTGAAAGAATCGCTGGAAGGCGTCACGTCGCTCAAATTCGACTTTGAAAAGCTTGATTATATTTCGTCGGCCGGACTTCGCGTGCTGCTCTCCGCTCAGAAGATTATGAACCGGCAGGGCGAAATGAAGCTTACCGGAGTCAACGAAACCGTTATGGAGATATTCGAGGTAACGGGTTTTTCGGATATCCTGACCATCGAATAAAGCGTCCGCTCAAGTTACAGGAGTATCGTCAATAATGAAAACTGAACAGATCACCGTTTCGGGCACCGGCGCCGGTATCGACGAGGCGCTCGCGCTTACCGAACGCGTCGGCTCGGACGCCGGGCTCGGCAAGAAGCCGCAGCTGCATCTTCGCCTTCTGGCCGAGGAACTATTCGGAATCATCCGCGGTATCGCCGGCGAAGTCGTCGCCGAATACTGGATCGAGTCGGAGGGGAGCCGTTTCGAGCTCCACCTGAAATCCGACGTCAAGCTCACCGAAGAGATGCGCGATCATTTTCTCGCTGCCTCGTCGAGCGGCAAGAACTCGGCCGCCGTCAGCTTTATGGGCAAGATCAGGGTTATGATCGCCGATCTTTTGATTTCCGCGAAGGAAACGCTTCCTTACGCGATGATGAATACCGTCGCCGCCTACCCCACCGGAGGAACCGCGGGAGAAGTCTCGTCCGTCTGGAGTCTCTCGATTTACCGCGACGAGGTGCGGAGCCGCGTGGGCGAAAGCGAAGAAGCGAGCGAGGCGTGGGACGAGCTGGAAAAATCCATCGTTGCCAACATAGCCGACGACATCAAGGTTTCAATCGTCGGGAAAAAGGTCGAAATGATTCTGGTCAAGGAATTCTGACTGAGAAGTTCCGGGGTCCCGATCTGAAAAATCAATACGACAATACCGCACGGTTCGACAAAAGCGAACCGTGCGGTATTGTCGTAATTAAGCTGTCCGAAAACCCGGGGTGTGAAAAGGCGGAGGGCGTGCAAATCACGAGCGCAGCGAGTTACCCCACCATCTCCACAGCACAATAGCCGCAGGCGGGAGTGAAATGCTTCCGCCTGTTTGGTGTTCCCGGGCATATTGCTGTCGGAATATTAGATTATTGGAATATTAGGGCAACACCGCACAATTCGCGTGTGCGGATTGGCGAGAGATTTTTGTGCCTGTTTTGACTGAGAAATCGCAGGAAAACAGGCGGTTTTTCAAGATTTCGAAGGCAATACAGGCGC
>JAGDAM010000047.1 GCA_017959485.1 Clostridia bacterium | reverse complement strand
GCGAACCAGCTGCCGGGGCTCCCGGAAAGACTGGAGAAGATGGGACTGTCGCGTTTTTTCGTAAAGTCCGCGGTCTTCGGATCGGGCGACTGCGGGATGGAAAAACCGGGGACCGGAATATTCGCATGCGCTCTGGCGGCCGCCGGATGCGAACCGCGCGAGGCGGTGATGGTCGGCGACCTGCCGAAGAACGACATCGCCCCCGCCGCGTCCGCCGGGATGAGGACGGTGAGGATAAGGCGCGGATACTTTAAGGACAGGCCGGCCGCCGCGGAGAGCGAGATCGCGGACGCGGATATCTCCGACCTCGACGGACTGGTCAAGCTGCTCATTAAAGAATAAGGTAAATTACCCGACTGAGGGAAAGGCCCCGCGGCGCCGCCGCGGGGCTTTTATGCTCGCAGGAGGTCCGCGGGGCCGCGGGAAGACGCCGGAGAGCGGTGACGGCGGGCTTGCAGACGCGAACCGTGAGAAGTACAGATTTCCTTTATGGGAAAAGAAATTTCACACTTTATTTGGTAATTATCCCGGACAATGATTTTTTCGGAGGAAAACCGCTTTTTTGGCGAAAAACTGTTGACAAACCATTTCTAAAGTGGTATAATTCATGTCAAAGAGGTTAACAAATTGTGAACAAGTGCATTCGAGGCCTCAAAATGTTGACCGATTACTAACAAAAGGAGAGAAAAAAATGAACAAAATCGTCGAAAAAGCGGAACTGATCCTGATGAAAATCACAGGATTCATGAGAAAAACCGTCGTTCGAGCCGGAGCCGGGGCGGAGAAGCTCGTTTCGGAAGAGAAAGGCGAAGCGTACGTCGGTGAGGCGATCAAGATACTCATCGCCGTCGTCATAGGCGCGCTGCTGCTCACGCTGACCTATACTCTCATGAAGGACACGGTTTTCGCTACCGTCACGGCGAAGGTTAAGGAACTCTTCAACTATACCGAGTGAGTTCCCGTTTTCCGGATGTACGCGGCGGCAATATCTCCTCCGCGTACGCCGGACGGCGCCGGGGCGTTTAGCCCGGGCGCGGCCATCCTGCATTTCGGATCCGGGAGGATTTTTTTATATATGAAAAACAGAACCGTGATAGGCATCATATGCATAGGCGTCGCGATGCTTATATCTTTCGTGGGTATCCCGCTCGCCGCCCGCAGGGCCGACGCGACAGTCGAGATCGTGCGGACTCTCGCCGCGGTCGAAAAAGGGCAGCCGGTGAGAGCCGACATGCTTGAGACGGTCAGGGTGGGGAAGTCGGGACTTCCCGAGGGCATCCTCACCGACGTGAAGGACGCTGTGGGCAAGTACGCTTCGTGCGACATGGTCCGGGGCGACTGGGTGACCTCGTCGAAGCTGACCACCGACGCCGTAAGCGCCGCAGGAGCCCTGCGCAGGCTCGCGCCGGGCGAGCTTGCCGTGACGGTGGCCGTCACGTCGTTCGCCGACGGCTTTTCCGGACAGCTCACGAACGGCGACATAGTCAGCGTCTACGTAACGAGCAGCAAGATCCGCGCCTTCTCGCCCCCCGCTCTCCGGTACCTCAGGGTTATCACCACGGTGACGGGCGGGGGCGTCAACCGCGACGGCGCGGGCTCCGACGGACAGGGCGAATACGAGCTGCCCGAAACGATAATGTTCGCCGTCAATCCCGAACAGGCGGCCG
>JAGDAM010000046.1 GCA_017959485.1 Clostridia bacterium | reverse complement strand
TTTCAGTTCTTCAAAATGTTCGTCAACGGTGACCGGAGGCTCGGTTACCTCTATCTTCTTGACGCTGTAGGCGTTCCGCCAGAACACTTCTTCGCCCTCTGACCGTGGCTCAAGCGTGACCGCCGCTCCGGCTCCCCTGTATACCGTGACTCTCGCGTAGTCGCCCGCTTTCGCGTCAACAGCGTCACCAAGCAGAAGTGCGATCGGCTGATTTTCGGGAAGAAGAGTCAGAACGATATACTTTTCTCCGATTTCCGAAACATATCCTTCATAATTTATCTCATCGGTGATATATCCGGCGTTTTCGGACAACAGATCGAGAGCAAAATTTTGTCCCATCATGCAGGGAGAGCAGTACCACCTGCCGTCATAGCAGTAAAAATCGAGATTCGGAAGATTCTCGCCGATCAGAAATCTGCCGCAGTGCATTTCCATATAGTATCTCTCATTGAGCATCACTGTCAGATCGCTGACGCTTATGCGATAAGCGGTCGACACCTTTGAAATATCAAGCCCCGCGCCGTCAAAATAGTCCTTGCGCTCCGATTTGAAAATACCGGTGATATTCCGGACGCCGTCAATGCTGTAATCGATCTTCTGATCGGAAAAGCTGAATAAAGAGATCCTTTTATTTATTATATCGATCATTTTTTCATAGCTGTCGATACCCCGAACGCCGTATCTTCTCTTTGCGGGCTGAACGAAAAGATGATCGACCATTTCAGGCTGAAAGAGCGAGAAATTACGCTCGTAGTCGTAGACCGCCATCGAGGAGAACCACTGTGACAGAAGCTCCATGCAATGATCTAACCCGGAATCCGAACCGAGCAGCGCTTTTGCTTCGACCGGCAGGGCGGAATAGTACGCGGTAGCGACTACCACCTCGTAATCATTGAGAGTCGGCAGCTCCTTTACAAGAGTGTCGTTTTCGTTTTCGATCAGCACTCCCTTGCCGATCAGATAGTTATCCGCGCCTGGGTGGGGGTCGACCGTGCCGGGGTCTGTGGTCGTCTGCCCTGTACTGCCCGTGGTTACGGGCTCTGTCGTGCCCGGCTCTGTCGTTACCGGAACCTTGCCGGTGGTCGAGGGGGCGTTTGAAGTGACGACGCCGCTATGAGGAGTCTCCGGTCTCATCGCCGTGATAAGCACCGTCACGATCACGCCAGCTATAAGGGTAAGCGTCGCCGCGAGAAGCAGGATCTTGCCGGGCGTCTTTTTATTCCGGTTTTTATTCATTCTGTCGAACGCACGCTCGAGCAGCATATCGTCCGCGTTTCCGAGAGCGTCTATTATTCTGTCCGCTTTCACATCAACCCCTCCTTTGTCAGAAAATCTTTAAGTTCGTTTCTTTTGCGGGACAAAACCGTACGTACGTGCGCGTCGCTCAATCCGAATTTCAAGGCGATCTCGGACGTCTTATACATAAAATAATAGCGTGCAAGAAATATGTCGCAATCCCGCCCGTCGATCGAATGTAAAAAACGGTTTACCGCCGCGCTCAGTTCTTTTTTCTCAAGAGCCGCGCTGACGTCCTCTTCCTCGGCGATCATATTCTCAAGCTCGTCGTAAACCGCGTTAACTTCGCCGCCTCCCCGCTTGCCTCTTGTTATGTCCCTGTGGCGTGAAAGAGAGAGGTTGCGGGTTATTTTCCCGAGGAACGCCCGAAGGCATAAAGGATTTTCGGGCGGTATCTTGTTCCACGCGGCAAAATACGCGTCGTTGACCGTCTCCTCGGCGTCATTTTTGTCGCCGAGAACGTTCAACGCGATAGTGCGGCAGTAGCTTCCGTATTTTTTCATCGACTCGGTAAGCCCCTGCTCGTCACGCGCGAAATACAGTTCGATTATCGCACTGTCCTCCATTGGTTCTTTCCTTTCTTTGTTGTCCTTCACCTTTAAAGTATCCTTTTTCGGGAAAACGCAACACGGTTTTTGTAATTATTTCAAAAAAACAACATTTTTCCCACAGCACCCGCCGCGATCGGTAAAGCGGTATTTGCAGCTTTACAAATCTGATCCCGATTGTTCGGAAGGCGCGCATTTTGTTCGGCATGCAGCTACCCGTAGGGCGGGGGCTTGCTCGCCGCTTGTCCGGTAACCGCTTTCTTCATTGACAACAATTGAAAACAGCGAAAGCCTTTCATCTGTTGCTGTATATGAAGTTTACGGGTACCAAATCAGCGGCGGGAGCAAAGCCCCCGCCCTACGGTTTGTGCGTTCCGATCGCTGACCTTCAACCCGGCGCGAAGCGTCGGATTTCACCTGTGCTTGCCGGTGGCAAGCACAGATTTCACACTCGCCTAACGCGAGTATTTCACTCGCCGCATACGCGGCGAATTTCACTGCGCGGGCTCACCCGCGCCCGTCTTCTTCCTCAATCTGACGGCGGGCTTCGATGAAGCACTTGACGGCGAAATCGAGGTCTTCTTTGGTGTGCGCCGCCGAGACCTGGGTGCGTATACGCGCTTTGCCCTTGGGAACGACGGGATATGTGAAGGACACGGCGTAGATGCCGAGTTCGTAGAGTTTCTGCGCCATACGCGCGGCGAGATGCTCGTCGTAGAACATAACGGGTACACAGGGGTGCGTGCCGGGAATGACGTCAAATCCGGCGTCGACGAGGGCTTTGCGGTAGCCGGTAACGATGCTCTCAAGGTAATCGCGCTTTGATGTGTCCTTCTCGAGCATATCAAGGGTGGCAAGCGTTCCCGCGGCGATAGCGGGGGTCAGGGTGTTCGAGAAGAGATAGGGGCGGCTGCGCTGACGGAGCAGATCGATTATCTCTTTTCTTCCGGTGGTGAAACCGCCGGATGCTCCGCCGAGCGCTTTGCCGAAGGTTCCGGTGATAACGTCGACTCTGCCCATGACGCCGCAGTACTCTGTCGATCCGCGTCCGCGCTTGCCTACAAATCCGGAGGCGTGCGAATCGTCGACCATGACCAGCGCGTTGTATTTATCCGCGAGGTCGCACACGCCCTTGAGGTTGGCGATGATGCCGTCCATAGAGAACACGCCGTCGGTCGCGATCATCTTGATGCGCGCGCCGTTCGCGTCCGCCTCTTTGAGCTTGGCTTCGAGGTCTTCCATGTTGTTGTTCTTGTAGCGGTAGCGCGCCGCTTTGCAAAGCCGCACGCCGTCGATGATCGACGCGTGGTTGAGTTCGTCGGAAATGATCGCGTCCTCGGCGGTCAGCAGCGTTTCGAAAAGTCCGCCGTTCGCGTCGAAGCAGGAGGAATAGAGGATGGTGTCCTCGGTCTCGAAAAATTCCGCGACCTTTTTTTCAAGTTGTTTGTGGATATCCTGCGTGCCGCAGATGAAACGAACGGACGCGCAGCCGTAGCCGTACT
>JAGDAM010000045.1 GCA_017959485.1 Clostridia bacterium | reverse complement strand
CGGTGTCGAACCGTCCTCCGCATTCGGCGTCGGTGGGACGAACCTCCCTCACGTCGCGCAGAAAAACGTCGACCCGGTGCTCGAGCCGGTTGAAAGTCACCCCTCTCGCCGCCCGCGAGCAGGAGGCGCGGTTCATTTCGAAGGCGACGATCTTTTCGGCTTTGCCGTGAGCCGAGGCGAGAAAGGAGACGACTCCGCTGCCGCATCCGAGTTCGCACATCCTCTCCGCGGGACGCAGAAAAGCCGCGAGCAGGTAGGAGTCGGTGCCCCAGGCCAGCCCGTGTCCGTCGTATAATACTTTGATTCTGTCGCCGACTGCCACCGCCCGTTCGCCTTCGCGAAGCAGGTCGAGCCGTTCAAGGCGGTCTTCTTCTGAACTCATGGTTTGTTACCCGAAAAAAGCAATGACGGCAGCCGCGGTTAAACCGCAGCTGCCGCGTTTTGTCCTGTGTTGCCTTTATTATTCTTCCGGCTTCGGTGCCTCAACCGGGCAGACGTCGGCGCAGGTTCCGCAGTCGATGCACTTTTCGGGATCGATCACGTACTTGCCGTCGCCCTCGGAGATGGCGCCGCAGGGGCATTCTTCCGCGCAAGTTCCGCAGGAGATGCAGTCATCGGTAATAGTGTAAGCCATTTTGGTCACCTCGATTCAAGATTAGCCGGGATGTCGGAAGAACCCGCGTCCCTCGTTACAGTAATAATTGTATCATATTTTGAGCGGTTTGCAATAGTCTTTTTGAAAAAAAACAGAAAAATCCGCAAAAAACTCAGTTGCCTCCGTTATTGCCGCCGTCTTCACGGTCGAGACGGGAATCCGGCTTTTCCACCGCGCGTTTTATGACGGTGATCGAGGCGGCGGAGTAGACGCCTGGAACCGCGTCGGGAGCCGAGTCGAGCTTGACTTTGACCGTGCCGCAGAGCGGCTTGACGTCGGTGACTTTTCCGCGTCCGTCGGGGGTTTCGACCAGAGAATCGACCGTCGGAAGCTTGGCGAGTTCCTTCTCGTAGGTCGGATGCTCGAAGCGGAGGCAGCAGAGCAGACGTCCGCAGTTTCCGGAGATTTTGGCCGAATTCAGCGACAGTCCCTGATCCTTCGCCATTTTGATCGCTACCTGGGCGTAATTCGGGAGAAAGACCGAGCAGCAGAGCCGGCGTCCGCAGACGCCTATGCCGCCGAGCATCTTTGCCTCGTCGCGGACTCCTATCTGCCTCATCTCGATGCGGGTGCGGAAAGTCTGGGCGAGGTCGCGGACGAGTTCGCGGAAGTCGACCCGCTGCGCAGCGGTGAAATAAACGATCAGTTTTGAATTGTCGAAAGTGTACTGGGCGCCGACCAGTTTCATATCCAGTTTGCGCGCCTCGACTTTCGCGGCGCAGATCTTCATCGTCTCGGCTTCGCGGGAGGCGTTTTCCGCGACGTGCGCGATATCCTCGGGCGTCGCGATCCTTATCACCGGCTTGAGCGACGCGGTGTGGTCGGACGGCGGGACCTTGCGGTTCCCGAGCGCTACCTCTCCGAGTTCGAGCCCTCTCGCGGTCTCGACGATAACTTTGGTTCCGCGTTCGATCTTTCTGCCGACCGGATCGAAATAGTACACCTTCGCGCCCTGCGGGAAATGCACTCCCACGATTTCGACGCCGTCCTCGGGTTCGGGCTCGGGCGCCGGGGGCTCGCCGAAGACGTAGTCAAGCGTCGGATCCGGAGGCATTGCCTCGATCAGTTCCTCCTCCTCCCTGTCGCGGAATAGGGAGAACTCATCTGCTTCGGCCGGCGGTTCCGGGGGAAGGAGATCGTCCTTCGCGAACCGCGTGCCCTCCCGGTCCGGAAATGTCGGGGCGTCCTGGCGTTTTCTTTCGCGGCGCCTGTCTTTTTCGCGGTCTTTGCCCTTTTCCCAGGACTGCTGCTTCGGCCTTTTTTCCTGGCCGTGCTGCTGGTCCGGTTCGCTTTTCGGCTTTTGCGGTTTGTTCTGGCGCAAAGGCGCGCCGCCCTCGCGGACCGCCTCGGCGTCGGGTTTTTCTACGCGGTGTTTTTTGTGCTTTTTGCCGTTCTGTTTGCGGAAGCGGTTTTTCGGACGCGGATTGTCCCGTCCTGTGTCGCCCGTCTCCGCCTGACCCGTGCGGTCACGCGGCTGTTTTTCACTGAGGTCAGACATATATCTATCCTTTCGGTATTACCTTAGTTTATGATTTTTTCGATAAAGCAGAGAAGCGTCAGACGCACGTTGCGGTTCTGCTGAAGTTCGGCGACCGCGCCCGACGCTGCGGTCAGAATCCGGGCAAGGCGCCCGGTTCCGAGTTTCGCCTCGGGCGAGTCCTCCTCCGGGGGCGGAGCGTTCCCCGTCCTCGCGGCGAGCAGCTCCTCGGCGAGCGAGATTATCTCCCTGAGTATCCCGGTTGCGGCGTCCCGGCTGTTTCCGGCGCCTTTGTAGAGGCAGAGAGCCGCGCGCGACGGGTGCGCCGCGTCTGCGGCGAGCGAAATGAATTTGGCCGCCGTCCCGCTCGCGCCACGGTCTTTCTCGTCGCCGGCGAGCGCCTCAAGCGCGGCTCCTACGTATCCTTCGGACGCGTCGAGAGCGGCTTCGAAACGTTCTTTCCGCGACTGCTTCGCGTCGCGCGCTTCGGGAAAACGGGAAAGGAGCGTCTGTTCCAGCTCGTCCCTGCCGAGAGGAGCCGTCCTGAGCGTCTGGGAGCGGCTTACAACCGTTTCAAGCAGATCGCGCGAGTCTTCGCATATCAGGAAAAAGATCGCGTAGGAAGGCGGTTCCTCGAGGGTCAGGAGCAGCGCGTTCTGCGCCTGGGCCGTCATCCTGTCGGCGGGATTCAGAATAACTATCCTGTAATCCAGTTCGACGGGGCGGATGAAGATGTCCTCGCGAAGCGTCCTCACCGCTTCGACTCCGACCGATTGCCTGCCTTCGTCCGTGCCGACCGTCTGAACGTCGGGGTGGATACCCGCGGCTATCCGTCGGCAGACGGGACAGACTCCGCAGGGAAGAGGCGAACCGGGGTCTCCCCTCTTGCGGCAGACGAGAGCCGACGCGATCCCGAGCGCCAGCGTGCGTCTCCCCGAGCCGGGTCTGCCCTCGATAATGTAGGCGTGACTGAGCCCGGGCGGGTCGCGGAGGACCGCGGCGGAGATCGTCTCTTTCAGTTCGCGGTTCCCGGCAAGTTCCGGCAGAAACTCTCGCATCGCGGCGCCCCTCCTTTATTATTCAAAATATTATTATATTACATGCGGCAGGTTATGTCAAGGAAAAATGAAGTTTTCATTTTTTAATCAAACTGTTGACACAATAACGGATTACAATTATAATATCTTTTGGGGAGCGGACGGCGGGTTGACGACCGCAAGAAAAATCTTCGGCGGAGACAGTTCCCGCCGGGAAAGAGAGAAACCGTTTTGATAGAAGTCAGAGACCTGACCAAAAAATACGGCAGTCACACCGCGGTCGACCGGCTGTCGTTCACTATCGAGAAGGGCAGTATATACGGCCTTCTCGGGCCCAACGGCGCCGGCAAATCGACGACGATGAACATCATCGCCGGCTGTCTCGCCGCCACTTCGGGAAGCGTGAAGATAGACGGACACGACGTTTTCGACGAGCCGCTCGAGGCCAAGCGCCTCGTCGGATACCTGCCCGAGATCCCGCCTCTCTACGTCGAGATGACTCCGTCGGAATATCTCGCGTTCGTCGCGGAGGCAAAGGGCGTTCCGTACGAAAAGCGCATCCGCGAAATGAAGGACGTTATGGAGGCGACCGGCATTCTCGAAGTGAAGGACCGGCTCATCCGCAATCTTTCCAAGGGCTACCGCCAGCGGGTCGGGATCGCGCAGGCGATGATAGGCGACCCGGAGGTGATAATCCTCGACGAGCCGACGGTCGGACTCGACCCGAAGCAGATTATCGAGATTCGCGAACTCATACGTATGCTCGGCGAAAAGAAGACCGTCGTCATATCCAGCCATATTCTCGCCGAGATCAGCGCGGTCTGCGACCGCGTAATAATCATCGCGGGCGGGCGCAAGGTCGCGGACGACTCGCTCGAGGAACTCGAAAGACGCGCCGTGCGCGGTAACGGACTGACCGTCGTCGCCCGGACCGGCAGAGCGCGGGTCGAAAAGATCCTGTCGGGCGTCACGGGATGCGATATACTCGAAATCTCCGAAGAAGGCGGAAAGACTACCGCCCTCGCCGGGTCCGGAGGACAGCCGGAAGACGCCTTTACCGAGACGGTGTTCCGCGCCTTCGCCTCAGCCGGCGTGCCGCTGCTTTCGCTGTTCCGCAAGGAGAGCTCGCTCGAGAGCGTCTTCCTCGAACTG
>JAGDAM010000044.1 GCA_017959485.1 Clostridia bacterium | reverse complement strand
TGCGTAGATTGTCGAGCCATTTTTGCGCCTGCCCTTGCTGAGAAGGCGCGGAGAAACTGGATGTTTCTCAAGCATTCAGACGCTACGTCAACGTGGCTTTGCCCCGTTGCCGCGGCAGGCACAAAAAGGGCCGACAGGATGTGTACGATAAATGGTGCGCTGTTGCCCCTACAGGCGCGGAAAGAGCCGGCAAGATTTGTGCGTCGAATTGTGCGGTATTGCCTTAACACAAATATTAAAACGCTGACAACTCAAAACGCTGTTTACGCGCCGGTCCATGAGGAAAAAACGTCATTTCCCCTCACGGAATCATTCGGGCATCGCCCCGGACTGACGCTTCAGAACGCCGGCTCAGTCGGGTAAGAACTGAGTGCCTTCGAAAGCGTTCTCCGCGACGGAGATTCCGCCGGGCAGAACGACGTCTTTAAGGTTCGAACATCCGCAAAAAGCCTTTTCACCTATCTCCGAGACGCAGGACGGTATCACGACCGATTCGAGAGAAGTGCATTGGTAGAAAGTGTATGTATCTATCAGTCGAATGCCGCTCCCGAGCGATACCGAAGTCAGCTGACTGCAGTTGCTGAACGCGAAAGCGCCTAGCGAGGTCACGCTGTCGGGTATCACCGCGGACTGAAGCTTCGATGTTTCAAAAGCACACGGACCGATGCTGACAAGACCGGAAGGAAGGACTGTCGATTCGATGCCCGACCGCTCGAAAGCGCTCCCTCCGATCGAAATCACCGTCGAAGGTATTTCTACCGACGTAAGCTTTTTGCACTCCTCAAAGCAGGACGCGGGTATCTCTGCAAGCCCCTCCGGCAGTCTCACCGACTGGAGAGAATTAAACCGGTAGAACGCGTAGGGACCTATCTCGCTGATGCTGTCGGGAAGATAAACGGTGCTGACGTTTACCGGTGTCTGGCGGCCGCTGTCTTTCATTCCGCCCAGATCCCCGGAAACTCTCGTGACGGGCAGTCCGTTCACCGAGGAGGCGACGGTCACATTGACTCTCGAAAGATTAATCTTGTAGACACGATATGACTTCCCGTCGGGATTGAGCCGGTAGGCGGCTCCGCCCGCGTCGTATTTCGTCATATATCCCGGACAGTTCTCAAAGGCGCTGTCGCTCACAAAGGTGTAATCGTTTTTAATTATGACCGTAACAAGATTGCCGCAATCGGAAAAACATTTGTAGCCGACCGTATTCAACGATTCGGGAAGGATAATCTTTGTCAGATTCGGACAGTTCATAAAAGCGTTCGACCGGATCTGGACGACGCCTTCCTCAACTGTGAGAGATGTAATCGTCGCGTCGCCTGTAAAACCGTCGACCATCTCAACCGGATACCCGTCGATCTCGGCGGGGATGACTACGTCGGCGGCAGCCGAAACGCCCCTGCCGGTGACGGTGATCTTGAGATTATTCAACAGACAGGCAAGTCCGGTGCCCGGATCGTTGAATTCGCGTCTTTCGACAGGCGTTACGCTGAAAGCGTCTTCGGCTACGGACGCCGACGACGGGCATTTCAATGAAGACGGGAGATTGACGCATCCCGCAAAGGCGCGGGATCCGATGCCCGTCATCTTTGAAGGCAGAGTTACTTCGGAAAGCTGCGTGCAGTTTTCAAAGGCGCCGTCTCCTATCGTTTTCAGCGATGATGAACCGGCTTTGAACGAAACGGTCCCCGCCCCCGCGAAAGCCCCCGCGGGGATATCGGTTACCGCGGTCCCCGTGAGATCCACCGTCTTCATAAGACAGCCGGCAAAGGCGCGCTGTCCGACCGTCGCAAGCTTCGGAGTCAGGCGCAGGTCGAAATCCAGCCTCTTATCCCCTTCGAAAGCGCCGGAGCCGATTCCGGTCAGCGACGAGGGGAGCGAGACCGACGCGAGAGAGGTGCACCCGGCGAAGGCGCGGGCGCCTATCGTAACGATCCCGTCGAGATTCTGATAAGTATTGTAACCCGCGGAGCTTTGATATGGATTGTTATCGATCCGGAATGATCCTCCCGCAACATACCCCAGGAAAGTGACCGACGTGATCGATTTGTTGCCGAGAAACGCCTCGGGCGCGACCGCGGTGACCTGCCTGCCTCCGAGCTCAGCCGGTATTACGATATCGGTATACTTGCAGCTCGCGGACATACCGGTCAGCGTTACGGTCTTTCCGTCCGGATTGACGGTATACGTCAGTCCTTCGGCGGCAAGACGGTCATCCGTAACCGCAAGGCAGTAAACACAGTAGCCGTTCGCGTTGAAACGGTGTTCGAAGACTCCGTTTTCGGAATAAAGCTTCTGGTTGCAGGTGGTGCAATAGTAGGTCACCATCTGCTTCCCTCCGCATTTTCCGTCGTAATACCATCTGTCTGCGGCCTCCTGCTTCGGATCGAGAACCAGAGTGTGGGTGTGTCCCGAAGGAGTCGTGATCTCAGGCATGGTTTCGGGAGCCGTCACCGGCTGAGTCACGGGCTCGGTAGCAGGAGCGGTTTCGGGCTCTGTGACCGGAACAGTCTCGGGCTCGGTGACCGAAACTGTTTCCGGCTCGGTAGCGGGAGAGGTTTCGGGTTCGGTTTCCGGAAACGTCGTTATTTCCGGTTCGACAGCTTCGGTCCCGCTCTGCTCGTCGCCGGAAACCGTCGTTTCGACGGGAGACGGATCGGTATTCTCGGGCACCTCCGAGGAAGAATCCTCGGACGTGACTGAACCGGGAGTCGGATCCGGGCTTCCGGGGTCTCCGTGTCCGGGGATAATGCGCCCGGGCAGGACTCCGGCGAGCGACGCCGAGATCAGCCCGATTGTGAGTGCCGCGGATATCAGAAGAACAACGGCTGCCGCCGAAGAAAGCAGAGCGCGGCGGGTTCCTCCGCGGCCGGCCGCCGCGGCGTGCGGGACGGCGGCGGAAGCGTCGGTATATTTTTCGTCAACCGAAGCCATGGCTTCAAGAAAATCGACAGGTTTCATATCTTCAAATCCTTCCCGTTAAAAACGATTTCAGTTTCTTCCTTGTGCGGAAGAGCGTCGTCCGCACCGCGCCGTAAGTCAGGCCGAGCCTTTCCGCGATCATGCGCTGATCCTCGAGAAAGTGGTATCTGCGAATGAATACTTCCCTTTCGTTATCTCCGAGCTGTCCGAGAAATTCGTCGATCAGCTCCGGGAGCCGCTCGGGCGGGACGTCGGTATTACGTGGGAGTGAGCGTGAGAGTTCAGCGAGCACCGCCCGGTCGTACGAGAGAATGCTGTCGGGTTCTACTCCGAAGACGGCGGCCATCCGTGTCACCTGCTCACGCGACGGACGTCTCGATCCGTTTTCCCATTTGCTGACAAGTGAGCGGCCGACAAAAAGACGCGAGGCGAGCTCCTCCTGCGACATACCGGCACGCATGCGCAGCTCGACGATCCTTTGAGACGTAGTCACGCGGTCAGTTATCTCCTTTCTTCGTTTTACGGGATTATTATAACACTTCTGCGCAAGGCTGTAAAGTGACAAATTGTCACTTTAATAATGAGGAAAAACACGTTTTACCTTTTATGAAAATCAAACGATCAAAAAAGTGCCGCGAGGGAAAAGCGCAATCTTTTCCCCCGCGGCACAGGCTTTTCTTCGATTATCGGATCGGGGTTCGGAGCGGCTCATCCGCCGCTTTCCCGGTCCGTTTACTTTTTCTTTTTCAGCAGTGAGACGACGGCAGTGACGGCTGCGGCGGCAGCCGCGGCGGCAAGCGCCGCGCCTTCGAGAGCGGTCAGCCGCTCTTTCGCTCTTCTCTTCTCCCGCGAGGCCTCCTTCCTGTCTTCCGCCAGGCGGCGTTTTCCTTCCCGCTTTGAGAGAGAGACTGTCTTAACCGGAGGCACGCGGTCGTCCGGGAAACTTCCGGGAGCGGGTTCCGAAAAACCCGCAAAGGCGGAGGTCAGTGTCATATTCGGAGTATAAACGAATCTGATTGCCTGATCCGGCTCCGGGAAAACCCGGTCGGTTTCGCAATAGTTCCAGTGAACGCGGGACATA
>JAGDAM010000043.1 GCA_017959485.1 Clostridia bacterium | reverse complement strand
TCCGAGTCCTTCCGACAGTTCCCCGGGCGTCATTCCGTCAAGAAAGAGGTCCTTTTCCGCCCTCAGCGCGTTTGAAGGAAAGAGGAGCGTCTCTCCGAGGTCGAGTCCCTTCGCCTGATTAAGTATGTCGCGCCCCGTGAGGAGACCGGACACCGTCACGCTTTCGCCGAAGAAGTCGTTTCTGATCCTGATCACGTTGACCGATAGACCGGGGAAGGCGTCGCATACCGCGCGGCAGACTCTGCTTATCATTTCATACGAGGCGTATCCGGTAACCGCCGATATACTCCGCCCCGCCGGCGGCAGGGCAGGCGGTTCGTCTTTATGATAACCGATTTCGCGCAGAGCGTCCGCCTCGAAGGAGGTCAGCATCCCGACTCCGTCCTCGAGCTGGGAAAAGTCGCCGTAGTAATCCTCGCCCGGAAGCTCTCTGCCGGCTTTGACGAAAAACTCGTCGGCGGGATAAAAAATCCTCCGGCCGTATTTCTCTTCGCACCGGTCGCCCTCCGCGTCGATCGCGTCGATGATATCGGAACACTCGGCCGGAGTGTAGGGCGACAGCGGATAGAGCCCGTCGCGGTGCTTCGTCAGCCCCGCCGGAACGACCGAGACGCTGTCGAGCGCCGGAAGATAGCTCTCGAGGTCCCGCATGGTGCGCTCAAGTTCCGCCCCGTCGTTGATTCCGCGGCAGAGCACCACCTGGGCGCAGATTCTTATGCCGGCGTCGGCGAACATGCGCAGATACCTGAGCGACTCTCCGGCGAACCGGTTGTTCATCATCATGCAGCGCAGTTCGGGGTTGGTGGTATGAACCGAGACGTTGACGGGTGAAATGTGCATTTCGATGATCCGCTCGACCTCGCGCTGCGAGAGATTGGTCATCGTTATATAGTTCCCGTGGAGGAATGAAAGGCGCGAGTCGTCGTCCTTGAAATAGCAGGACTGACGCATGCCGGGAGGATTCTGGTCAATGAAGCAGAATATGCATTTGTTGCGGCAGGAATGCTTCCCGTCCATGAGAGGCGTCTCGAACTCGAGTCCGATCTCGATATCGTCCTCCGGCTTTCTTATGACCGAACTGCGCCGCATCGCTCCGCGGCAGGTTACGATCTCCACGCGTGGCGCGGCGAGACGGAAGCGGTAGTCGAGAACGTCGTTTATCTCGCGTCCGTTGATCGATTCGAGACAGTCTCCCGAACGGATCCCGCGAAACCATGCGCGGGAGAACCGCTTTACTTTAAGTATCCTTACCATTTTCGCTTTTTCCGATCGCGGAGAGGCGTTTCATCACGTCCAGTCCGCCCCTGCCGAAAGCGTCGTGAAGCTCCCGGTAGACGGCGTAGAGACCGTCGTAGACCCTTCCCGCCGCGGGGTCGGGGCGGTAGACCGCGCTGATCCCCGGGCGCATCGCCCGCTGGGCCGAACGGATATCGCAGTATCCGCCCCTCGCGCTTCCCGCGACCGCGGCCGCGTGGATCGCGTCTCCAAGCGCCGGCGCCTGACGCGAGGACGACACCTCGATATCGATCCCGAGAACGTCGGCGAAAAGCTGCACCGTGAAAGGATCCTTCAGCGGGACTCCTCCCGCAGCTATAAACCGTTTAATATCTATACCGTGTTCACGGTAGTTTTCGAAAATCACGCGCGTGCCGAAAGCGGTCGCTTCGATCAGGGCACGCATAATATGCTCCGGCCGGGTCCGCAGATTCAGTCCGACTATAACGCCGGACAGCGAGCTGTCGTTCAGGACGCTGCGGTTGCCGTTCCACCAGTCGAGCGCGACAAGGCCGCTCTCGCCCGGCGCCGTCGCGGAAGCTTTTTCAATCAGCAGACGGAGAAGCGTTATCCCGCGCTCTTCCGCCTCGCGCAGGTATTCGGGCGTCGCGAGATTGGCGGCGGCCCAGGCGAAATGATCGCCGAAGCAGCAGAGCCCGGCCTCGTATCCGTAGTGGCCGGGAAGGATGCCGTCGCTGACGCAGCCGCAGATACCCGGCACGTCGCGCTTTTCGGACGACATCAGAAAATAGCAGTTGGAGGTGCCGAAGATCCCGAACATATCGCCGTCTTCCGCCATTCCCACCGAATACCCGCCTATGTGAGCGTCGGGCATCGGCGCGGCGACCGGGATCCCGGCGGGCAGACCGTATTCGGCAGCCGCGGCGGGAGTCAGATATCCGGCCGTTTCTCCGGCTCTGACAAGCCTTCCGGAGCATTTTTCTTTAAAAAGCCCGGTAAGGCGGGGATCGAGCCGCCCGAGAAAACCGTCGGGCGGATAGCCGTATTCGTCGGTGTAGCAGGATTTGTA
>JAGDAM010000042.1 GCA_017959485.1 Clostridia bacterium | reverse complement strand
GGGGAAGGCACGCGTTTATGTGATTTGAGATATCACCAATATTCCTCGGCGGTTATCGTGTTGAAGGCGGACGAGCGATGCTCGCCCCTACGACGTAAACCGTAATAATTATTATGATTTGCGTCTCTTTTCACCTTCGGGCTCCGCCCGAAGATTTCACAAAACGCGAAGCGTTTTATTTCACTCGGCCGCAGGCCGAATTTCGCTCGCGCAAAGCGCGAATTTCACTGCCGAGCGCCGCGAGGCGCGAAGGCCTTGCTCGCCCATACGACGCAAACGTTAATAATTATTGATATCCGCATCTCATTCACTTTCGGCCGCGGGCCGGATGATATTCTGCGGCAATAACGCGGAGTGATAATATTATCTTATCCACTGCGGCAAGCTGTCCCGCATCTGTCCGACTGCAGACGAGATATCCGCCAGCGTTTCGATGGCGATATCCGACAGCCGTCTTTTCCGTTCCGGCAGTTCCCCGGAGCGGTGCGCGGCGATTATCTCGCGGTAGCGCGACACCGCGGAGGCGATCATATCGTCCCAGGAGACGTAAAGATCGCGCAGCGCCGCCTCTCCCAGCCGGCGGGTAAGGTCATTCTCATACACCGAACGTTCGAGAACGGCGGCGAGTTCTTCTCCGTCCTCTCCTATAAGAAGCGAGTCGACCCCGTCCGTCGCCCCTTCGGCGGAAGAGGAACCGCGTATGAGAACGCTCGCGACGGCGCACGCCGCGGCCTCCTTGACGACTATCGGATTGTTGTCGAAGACGCTCGGAAGAATAAACAGATCGGATATACTGTACAGTTCCCTCAGCTTACCCCTGTCGCGCACGGCGCCTGTGAACCGGCACCTGTCCCCGACGCCGCAGTCTTCCGCGGCTTTTTTTATTTCGGCGAGATCGTCGCCGTCACCGACGAAAAGCATCCGAAAATCGCGGCCAGAAGAGACGAGACGCCGCAGTCCTTCGAGAATGATCCGCTGTCCCTTGTACCACATCATTCTGCCCACGAAGAGGAAAACGGGAACGTCTCGGGACAGGCCGAGCTCCGCGCGAAGAGCGGCGGTATCCTCCCCGGACAGTCTTCCTTCCGGAAAATCGACCCCGTTAGGCATAATCCTGATCTCTCCCCCGTATCCGAGAGAGCGCAGATTGTCGGCGGCACCCCGGTTGACCGCCCAGACCTCGTCGCTCGCCGATATGTTTTCGATCATCACCCTGACCGCGGCTTCCTTCAGAAAACCGAGCTTCAGCGCCCTTTCGAAATCGATGTCGAATTTCGTGTGATAGGTGAAAACGAGCGGAGCACCCGTCTCCTCGCGCAGCCCTCTGCAGAGGAAGGATGAGGCGAGCGGGCAGTGGCTGTGTATCACGTCGGGGGAGAACGAGGAGATCTTTGAAAAGGTATCCGGGTCGAAAGGGTCTCCCGACCGGTACCCGAGCAGTCTCGTAGTGTTGAGACTGCGGTATCTGACGACGGGGAAAGGATAATCGTCGGTGACTCCGGGATAGCCGGGAGTCGCGACGATCGCCGATCCGAACTGTTTTTCGATGACCGCGGCGTAATTGACGACCGTATTCGCAACGCCGTCGATAAGCGGCGGAAAGGAATCGTTGGCGAGACAGACCCGTATCCCGCGCTCAACGCCCGAACCGTTCATAATAATGCCTCCGTAAAAGTGCTCTTCATCTCTAACATTATAAAACAAAGAAGGAAAAAAGTCAACGGCGGGCCGGGCGTTATCTCCTCTCTCCGTGTTCCGTCGCCGCGCCGTTTTTTCGCCTTTCTCCCACGAGTCCGGTTTGCTTTTTTAAATTTTTATTCCCAAAATGATCAATTGACGAATATTTATAGTTTTTTTCTTGACATATAATGGCTCGGTTGATATAATATTCTTATAAAATCTTTTTTAAAAGGGGAAACACACATGCGCAGAACTATCGCTCTCATCCTCGGCGCCGCACTGCTGCTCTCGATCGCTGTCTTGGGTATTAACGCCGAAGAAGCGACTCCGATAGCCACCGCCGCAGATTTTGCCGCTATGACCGCGGACGGAAACTACAAACTGACCGCGGATATCACCATCGACGCCTCCTGGGGCGCCGATCCCGTAACTCCCTTCGCGGGGACTTTTGACGGTGACGGACACACGGTTACCGTCTCCGCTCCTCTCTTCGTACAGTTTATGGGAACCATCAAAAACCTCACCATCAACAGCTCGGTCGTAAAGGAAGGAACCGCAAACGCAACCGCTTCCTACGCCGGTGCGATCGCCAACCAGGTCCCCGCTAACTCCGAGAACGTTCTGATCGAAAACATCACCGTCAACGGCAGCGTCACGTTCGCCTACCGCGGCGGTTCGCTTATCGGCCAGATCAGCTCGGGTTCGACCGTGACCATCAGGGACTGCGTTAACAACGCTGCGATCTCGGGCGGCAATATGGCGGGCGGATTCGTCGGATACTCGCAGAGCAAGGGCTCGAAGAAGGTAAACGATGAAACTGTCACAACTCCCAGCACCCTCACGGTTATCAACTGCGTCAACAACGGAAACGTAACCATTGACGTTGCGAGAGGTCTGAGCGGCGTCGCGGGCGGAATCGTCGGACGCTACGGCGGCGACGACAAAGCGTACAACGATATCTCGAACGTGATCATCAAAAACTGCCTTAACACCGGCAACGTTACCGGAACGTCTCAGGCCGCGGGCATTCTCGGCCACGCCAGAAGCAGCTCCGTTCTCATCGAAAACTGCACCAACAAAGGCGTCGTCACGTCTACGTATACCGCGGCGGACGGAGGCACATCTTACGCCGCCGGAATCTTCGGTTCGACTCCCACTGCGGACGGACACTACTGCATGGTCAGGATCGTCAAGTGTCTCAACGAGGGCAACGTGACGTCAAAGAACTCCAGTGCCGCGGGTATCGCCGGATACGTATGGTGCGGAGGTCAGAATGGCAACTATATCTTCGGCTCGGTCATCGACTGCGTCAACAAAGGCGATGTCCAGGCCGGAAGCTTCGCGTCCCAGCTCTTCGCCTACACCAACGACACCAGAACGATGGAAGAGGGACAGAAGCAGAACACTACGATCACCGGCGTAGGACTCGGAACCGTTTCGAGATGCGCGGAAGCCAAGAGAGAACCGACCCAGTTCTATGACGCTTTCGTCGGACTCTCCAGCTCCACCAAAGGGGCCAATTACAATATCAACGTTATACTCTCCGACGCGGATACTCCCGACTGGTTCACCTACGCAGAGAGTGATGACTACAAAGACAACAGGTCCGCCTTCTCGAACAGGCCCGACACCCTTCAGTTAGTCTCCGCCGCAGACGCCGCGGCAGCCGCCGCCGCGATAGCCAACCTCGGATATCAGGCGCCCGCCGCTCCCTCAGATCCGACCGCCCCCACTACCGGAGACACCGCCGTATGGTTCGCCGTCGCCGGAGTCGTCGCTCTCATCGGAATGGCCGCCGCGTTTAGGACCTGCAAACAAAGATAAGCGTCTTCTCCCGACTTTATCGGAAACGACGTTTTGATACCGGTCCCCCCGGATCCTTCTGACGGATCCGGGGGGACCGGTATATAATGGCCTTTCGGAGCCCTCTTCCCTTTCCTTACCGACTATGATCCGAATAATAATTATTATGTGTTGACAACGAGCCGAAAGAGTGATAAAATAGTGTTAACCAATATTTTTCTGAAAGGAAAAACCAAAATGAAAAAAGCACTGTCACTGATCCTTTCGGCGATTATGGTTCTCGGTATGCTGACGGTATTCGCGTCGGCCGCCGGAATCGACTACGCCGCGAAAAACGACGGAGACGTTCTCTATGAAGTGGACTTCAGAGGGAACGACGGCATCTACAGCCCGTTCGTCTTCAGAGCCGGCAGCACCGCTCTCGCCGAGGCGACCTTCGTTCCCTCAGAGGACGGCAAGACCCTCGTAGGAACCGCCACCACGGGAGCCGCGGGTGCGGTCTTCTTCGGAGGCAAGTTTGCCGGACTCAAGGTCGGCGGAGGACGCCAGTACACGATCTCCTTCAAGGCCTCGTTCCCCGCAAACAACGCCGGTATGTATTACAATATTGCCGACATCTCCAAGACCGAGGGATACGATCCCACCAAAGATCAGACCTTCAACAGCATGTACGGACTGTACGGCACGATCAAGTCGGGCAACTGCATGACCATGTCGTGGGGCGCCGGCGGAAAGTTTAACGGCGAAAAGGTCTCGTCCGCGGACGCTTACACTCCTCTTCCCGAGGGAGTCGCGGCTGACGGTGACGGTTTCGTCGACGTCGACATCAAGATCGACGACGACTTCTACAGCGTCTGGTTCAACGGAAAGCTTTATGATCAGAGCTTCGTTTCGGATTCCGCCTACGCGGAGTGCGGAGAACTCGGCTTCACGATCTACCTTTACAACAAGGGCGTCGTCTGCACCGTTAAGAACGTCGTTGTCAAAAAGGGATGCGACTACAAGAAGTCCAACTCTGTAAAGGCCCCGACGACCGGGATCGACTACGCCGCCGCCAAGTTCGGAGCCAAACTCGCCGATCTTCTCTTTGACGGCTCCAACCCCTCCTTCAAACCCTACTTCGTTCAGAAGGTCCTTCCTCAGCACCTTACCACCGACATTTCGGCCGACGGAAAGTCGATCTATATGACGATCGCTCCCAAGCCCTCCGATTCCGAATCCAAGGGCGCCCGCTGGTACGGAGGAGACATCGGCAACCTCAAGATCACCGATGACACCAAGTACACCTTCACATACAAAGAGAAGGACGCGGGCAGCTCCTACGCCGGAGCTGTCGCTCACAACTGCGTAAGATTCGCCGAGAACGCGGTCAACCGGTTCAACTGGTACGGCGTGTTCTCCGGAACAGACTACAAAGCGGTTCCCACCGTCAAGTTCGCCTACAACGGCACGAACTTCACCGGCTACAACTACACCGATGAACCGATGAAGGTCTTCAACGCCATCACACCCGTACTCGACGCCGACGGATACACCGATATCGCCGTAGAGCTCGACGGCTGGAAGTGGACGATGTATATGACCGACGCCAACCAGGGCGGCAAACTCGTTCCGGTCCAGACTGTCGACGTCAAGGCGCTCGCGACCGATCAGACGCATCCCATCTCGAGCGGAGACAACCTCGCGTTCATGATCTACATCTATAACGCCAACGTTCAGTACGGAGTCAAGGACGCCGCCGTTTACAAGGGACTCACGATCTCCGAGACTTATCCGGACGACACTCAGACAGGCACTCCCACCACCGGGGACGCCGCGATCTGGTTCGCCGTTGTCGGAGCCGTCGCTCTGCTCGGCATGGGCGTCGCGGTCAAGACCGTAAAGTCCAGATAATTTCGGATAATAACCCGCCTCTGACCTGCGATATCGCGAAGGTCTGAGACACGTGGCCGTCCCGG
>JAGDAM010000041.1 GCA_017959485.1 Clostridia bacterium | reverse complement strand
GTGGAGATGGTGGGATTCGAACCCATGACCTCCGCGTTGCGAACGCGGCGCTCTCCCAACTGAGCTACACCCCCGTATCGGCTGTTTTGCGGTCGATCCGCAAGACAGCTTAAATAGTATAGCACAATTCCGTTGAAATGTCAATCATAAAAATGTGTTTTTACAATCGTACCATATCTGCAGATAAAAGTCAAGACGTTCGCCGGAAGCGCGTCCTTGAGCCGGCTCAAAAACGCGTTGACAGTGTCGGGCGGTTTGGCTTATAATATAATACACAGCAGCACCTTATGTATTGCGCAAGTTTCCGGCGGCCGGCGGAGAATTCCGGTCTGCCGGACAGGAGGAAAACGATAATGCAACTGTCTTTTGATTTCGGAAAAACCGCGGGCAGGATCAAGCCGATGCACGGAGTCGGGCAGCCGCCTTTCGACGTCGGGGACAACGGTATCGACTCGTCGATGTTCCACTGGCTGACCGAGGCGAACATACCCTATTCGCGTCTTCACGACACCGGCGGATGTTTCGGAGAGAATCTGTTCGTCGATATTCCGAATCTGTTCCGCGATTTTGACGCAGACGAAAACGATCCCGCGTCATACGACTTTGCCTTTACCGACGTGCTGCTCTCAAAGATGGTCGAGAGCGGGATCGAACCCTATTTCCGGCTCGGAGTGACCATCGAAAACGCCCATAAGATAAAGGCGTACAGGATCTTTCCGCCGAAGGATCCCGGAAAGTGGGCGAGGATCTGCGAGCACGTCGTCAGGCATTACAACGAGGGCTGGGCGGACGGCTTTCGTTTCGGAATCACCTACTGGGAGATCTGGAACGAACCGGACAACGAGGAATCGATCGAACTGAACAATATGTGGAAGGGCACGAAGGAGCAGTACTACGATCTTTACGCGGCGGCGTCCTTGCATCTGAAGAAGTGCTTCGGCGACTCGATAAAGGTCGGCGGATACTCTAACACCGGGCTGTATCTCGGTTATATGAGAGAATCGGAAAAATACCGGCAGCCGCACGAGGTCACACACTGGGAGGAGCGGGCGATTTATCACACGCGCTTCCTGCGCGGTTTTCTCGAACGTGTAAAACGCGACCGGCTGCCTCTCGATTTCTTCTCGCACCACAGCTATATGGACGTTCGCCTGACGACGAAGATCCAGAAGTACGCCGAGGAGCTGCTCGCCGAATACGGGTTTACCGACGTCGAGATTCATCTTAACGAGTGGAATACCGACCGGACGCGCGAGACCCGCGGGACGACGAAGGCCGCGGCCGACGTCGCCGCGATGATGATCGCGATGCACGCGACCAGGATGAGCGTGATGTGCTATTACGACGCCCGCCTCGGGCTGAGCGTTTACGGGGGTCTTTTCGATCCGATGTCGGAACAGCCCTACTGCACCTATTATTCATTCAAGGCGTTCGGAAAGCTGTACCGGCTCGGGAACGCGATCGAAGTGACGGGAAGCGGCAACGACGGCCTTTACGCGCTGGCCGCGACCGACGGGAAAACCCGCGGGATACTGATCGCCAACATCGGTGAGGAAAAGACGGTCGAAACCGATCTCGGAAGCGGGTACAGGGTGTACAGGATAGACGAAAGCCATCCGATGACCGAGACGCACAAAAATACGCGTTGCCTTAAACTGAAACAGTACGAGACGCTGTATCTGGAGAAGTGATCCGCTCCTGTCCGCTCAGCCGGTCGATTACTTCGTCGCAGGAGAGAGCCGCTTCGGCGAGAGATGATCTCGTGAAGAAATAGTGGTTGGTCGATTCGAAACCTATGCAGGGATTGCGTCCCTGCAGGTTCGCGAGACGGATCGCGAGCTCCCTTTCCTCGCGGGCGAGAGCGATCAGTTCGTCCCGGTTCTCATCCGCGCGGCCGCGCAGCCGGTTGAAGCGGAACTGAACGTACGATGATCTGAAGCAGCAGTACGCCGCCTCGGAGCAGTCTATGACGTCTGAAACGGTTCCGCCGGATGCCGGTATGCTGCCGAGTATATCCAGACCTTCCCGCCACCTGTCGGACAGTTTTTTGAGGAGGTCTTCGAAGACGTCTGCCGGAAAGATGCCTCGCCAGGATTCGGCGTCGTCGTAGGGCCAGCCGGTCATGGTGGCCGACATCCCCGTCGGTTCAAGCCGCAGAGGATTGGCGGGCCCGGTCTGCTGCGGGCCTTTGTACAGGACTCTTAAATGGAAGGGGAAGCTGTCAAACGCCTCGCAGAAGAGGCGTACCGCGTCACGCACTTTTCCGCGGCATCCGTCTGGGAAAAACCGGGAATAAAAGAGATCGAGCGCCAGGGTTTCGTCGGTGATTCCGTCCTCGTTTATGATCCGCGCCAGCTCAAAGGTCGGAGAGGGATAGCCGCCGACCGTCCAGCTCAGGATAAGACTGTCGACTCCCTCGCGCCGCAGTGCGCACAGATGCTTTGCAACGGTGTCGAATACCGGAAGCATCGGAACCGTCGAGCATTCCCAGCTGCAGTTCAGCTGCGTCTTGGCGCAGATTCCGCGTCCGTTCGCCGCGGCTTTCCGCCAGGTGCCGAGAGCATGCTCCCCGGGGCCGACGACGGATATCGAATAATCGCTGACCGAGGTTTCGACCCCGTTCAGCGTTTTTCTTTTTCCGTGCTCAGAGACCTCGCTGACGGTTATATTGCCGTCGAGCCGGTCGATGACGTCCGGAACCCTGCCGTCCGGCCATCCCCAGGTCCAGGCAATCATTCCGAAATCGGGATTGACCGAAGCCGCTCCGCGGTACAGCAGATTGCTGCATTCTGCGGTAACGTCGGCGTAATCTCTCTTTGAGCAGCGCGGACAGTCGTCCGGGTGCTCGGTGTGGCTGCAGCAGTGAGTAAGATTTTCCGATCCCGAGATCGTCATAAAACCGCCGAGAAGCGGCACCTGCCGCGCGATGAAGGCCGCGGTGCCGTAAAGATACTCCCGGACCGGAAGGGAAGAGACGCATAAAGACGTCAGCGCGCCGCGCGTGTGCCCCTTTATCGCGTCGTGCAATCCGTCCGCGAAGAATTCCGAAGGCAGCGCGCGGGGTTCGTTGAGATAAAGCCAGAGATCGAGTCCGTGGCGCGCCAGACGCTCGGTCAGTTTCCGCAGGCCGGCGAGGCGCTTTTCCCAGCCCTCCGAAAGAGAAGGGAGAAACGGGTAGGGAGCTATCCGGTAAAGCACCGCCTGGCACCAGACGCCGGTCACTCCCGCACGCGAGTACGCCTCGAGCATTTCGTCGGAGAAGCCGTAATCGGGATCGGATAGGAAGGGATCTCCGTAAATCGAGCAATAGGAGTAGACGAGACGGACTCCGGCGCTCTTTTTACGCATAGCTGAATTGCCTGACAGCCGTCCGAACATAGGCGCGAAGTCGAAGGGACGGACAGTTTCCGGCTCCACGGATGAGTATATTACGGCCAGGCGCTCTTTCATCCGCCCGGTTTTTTCAAGCTGAACGCCGTCAAGCGGCAGGCAGGCGAGAGGGGGGACGTCGGGCTTGAAGGAGCCGAGCTTGACGTGGAGAAAATCGTCTTCTTTGAGTATATAGGCGAGTTCCCGTTCGCTTTTGGAGAGAAGTTCGCAGATCTGCGCGAAGTCGAGCAGGTGCCAGCTGTCGCGGATCAGCGTCACGTATCCGCGGCTCAGCCAGAGCGCCTCGGTTTCCGCGTCCGCCGGCGGGCCGGAGATACCCATCCGCCGCGCCTCGCGGAGGACCGTTTCGGGATCGGACCCGAGTATACGCGCGATTCTTTCGGGCGTGATCCGTCCGAACGTGCGGAAGATAAAGGTCTGCCATCCGGTAGGTATGTACGGGAAGGAGCAGACCTTGTTTTTCAGCGGTGTGAGCGTGCGGAGAAGGGAGTCTGGCATAATATCGTTACCTCGTTTTCGGGGCTGTAAAAACAGCGGTTTTTACAGCCCCCTCAGTCTTGCGGGATATTACGGTTTTATTTTTACGGTGATAATCTCAAACGGCTTTACGTCGAGGCCGAAGCGGGTCCTGCCTCCGGAGGTTTCAAAGGGCAGCTCTCCGAGCGGGCGTTCGAGCAGGTCGCACAGCTCGACGAACCCGGCCTCGAATCCGAGCGTCACACCGGTGCGGCAGCGGCGGTTCTCGCTCTCGTAGAAGCGGATAACGGTCCCGTCTCCGTCTTCGCCGAGTTTTACCGTGTCCGCGATCACGTGCGGTTCGTCAACCGTCACGAAGGACCAGCTTTCGGGAAGCGTTCCAGCGGAACCGGCGGGTCTTTCGACGACAGTCATGGGATTGTTGAGCAGATACGCCTCGCGCACCGTTCCCGAGCCCGCCAGCCCTCCGGCGTGCGGGAAAAGGGAATAGGTGAACTCATGCACGCCCTCGTCGGCCACCTCGTTCGGATAGGCGGGGCAGCGGAGCAGGGTCAGCATCAGCGTGTGTCCGTGGACGTTGTAACCGTATTTGCAGTCGTTGAGCAGAGCGACTCCGTAATCTCCTTCGGAAAGATCCGCGAACTTGTGTCCGCAGGTCTCGAATTTCATCCTGTCCCAGGAGGTGTTGAAGTGAGTCGGGCGCTCGGTATAGCCGAACTGAATCTCGAACGCGGCGCGGTCAGCGTTTATCGCGACCGGGAAGGCGGTCCGGAGGATGCGGTGCTTCCCGTGCCAGTCGAGGCGGGTCTCGAAATCGATCCTGGGCGTCGCGTCGGAGAACCAGACCGTCTGCCCGATCACGCTGTCTCCGTGCCGCCGGAGCGAATAAAGCCCCGTTCTCGCACCGTCGGAAACTATCCTCGTCTCCTCCGGGGCTCCGAGTGTGATATATTTGTATCCGCTGTACTCGGTGACCTCCCAGGCGTCGTATTTGTCGGGATAGTCCTCGTATATACGCAATTCGTTCGCGAATTCTCCCGCGGATATGACTTCGCGCCGGTTTTCCCTGTCGTAAAGAGAAACGAGCCGCGCGTCACCGTCGAAGGAGGCAATCCAGCGGGAGGTTTCGAAGCGGAATCCTCCGTCGGTCGCTTCCGCGGTCACGCCGCACGGAGCGTCTGCGAGATCGACCGCCAGATACCCCTTGGGCGGGACTCCGGACACGGCGTAAGTTCTGCCTCCGGCGCTTACGAGTCCGCTGCCGGTGAATGAATTAGGATTGAAAATCAGATATTTTTTCTTTGTGCCTACCGCCGACGAGAGGGCGGCGAGCTTTTTCTCCGTTATCTTTCCGACAGTGTCGGATATCGCGGCGTAATCGCGGTCGGTGTCTTCGTACACTTCGCGGATCGAGGAGCCGGGGATTATGTCGTGGAACTGGTCGGTCAGGAGCGTCTCCCACGCCCCGTGCAGTTCGTCAGACGGGAATTCTTCTCCGATCAGGACCGACGCGCAGGACGACAGCCACTCCGCCCCGGCGAGTCCGAACTCGGCGCGGCGGTTGTTCTTTTTATTCTTCGCGGTTGACGTGTAGGTTCCGCGGTGGAACTCGAGATAGAGTTCCCCGCGCCACTCGGGCAGCCGCGGGTTGTTCTTTATCTTTTCGTACAGGCGCGAGAGCATGTTCCCCGCGAAATCCATTACGGCGCGCGGCTGTCCGGGCAGTCCGTCCTTTTCGCGCCGCGCGATCTCGAGCATCTCGCGGGTCGGACCGCCGCCTCCGTCGCCGAATCCGAAGGTGACCATCGTTTCGTCGGTCAGTTCCTTCTGCTGGAACCGGTTGTAGGATCCGGCGATCATCTCGGGATCGGTGTTCGCCACGTAGGTCGTGAACCGCTGGAAGTCGGTCCCGCGTCCCTTCTTCTGAGCAGTCAGGAAATACGTCGGGACGGCGGTCCCGTCGATTCCGCGCCAGTTGAAGACGTCGTAGGGCATAACGTTCATATCGTTCCAGCTGATCTTCGACGTCACGAACCAGTCGACGCCGGTTTTTTTAAGTATCTGAGGAAGCGCCGCCGAATAGCCGAAGACGTCGGGCAGCCAGAGCACGCGCGAGTCGACCCCGAACTCCTCCTTAAAGAAGCGTTTGCCGTATAGGATCTGGCGCACGAGCGATTCGCCCGACGGCAGATTGCAGTCTGCCTCGAGCCACATCGCTCCCTCGACCTCCCATCTGCCTTCGGCGACCGCCTTTTTGATCTCTTCGTAGAGAGCCGGCGCCTCCTCCTTTACCGCCTTGTAAAGATAGGCCTGCGACGACATGAACCGGTATTCGGGATAGCGCTTCATAAGTTCTATGACCGTCGCGAAGGAGCGCTGCGCCTTTTCCCGGGTCTGACGGATAGTCCAGAGCCAGGCGACGTCGATATGAGTGTGCCCGATGCAGGTGACCGAGGTTCCGTTGCCGCGTGACGCCGCGTAAAGATTATCGCACAGCCAGGCGTCCGCCTCTCTGACCGATTCGAAAAAGCTCTCTCCGCGCGGGTCGAGAAAATCGACCTTAAGAAGTGCGCGGCTGAGCAGCGTCAGCGTCTCCATATACGCGCGTGTATTCTTCTCGGTGCATTCGAGCGCCGCGAAGGGGACCGACAGATCGAATCTGAACTTTTCAACGTCGGAATTTTTAGCGACGAGCGAGAGCGAGAGCGTCGTCGACGGGACGCGCGGGCCGGTATACGCGTAGAGCAGCACGTCGAAAACCGCGGCGTTCTCGCCCGGAAGGTTCAAAACGACCTCCCTGTGATTGGTGTCGAGCCCCTGGCGCATGACGCCGTTGATATAGCAGAGAAACTGGGGATTGGTAGCGTCCCAGCCCTTTTTGTCGGTGGTGACCCGGAGCGCGGCGGTCGGGTCTCCCAGCATGCTTTCGGGCAGCTCGACAGTCACCCGGAACCAGGCGTGCGAGTCGTTCCCGGTTCCCCAGACGCCGCCGTTTTCGAAGGGCTGAAACCCCTTCGCGGGCGGCTCGTTCCCCGTTTTGTAGCCGCAGTTTTGATATTCCATTCCGGAAAGAGGAATTTCTTCCCGGACTACCGATTTGTCAAGTTCGGCAATCATTGCCTTGACCTGTCTGTGCATGCTTTCCATGTTCCGCGCCTCCGTGAGGTATTGCATTTAGTATACATCATTATCGGGGCGGTGTCAACCGAAAGATTCAATCAATAACTCTTATATTATACGGATATTCATCCGCTTGACAAAGTTGCGCTCTGATGTTATAATAACCCCGACGGAGGGAAAACATATGAGACAAAACGGAACGATGATTAGAATAAAAAAAGCCGCCTCGTGTTTTCTCGCGGCCGCGTTCGTGCTGACGCTCGCGTCGGGTATTGCTTCGTGCGGGCGCCGGGACGGACGTGACGGACAGACGGATCCGACGGACGACGCTCAAGGCGCCTTCGACTGGACCGGCTACGTTATCATAACTCCGAGGTCGGGTCTGCCTCAGGAATACGACGAGTTCGGTCAGTCCGTCAATCTGTTTGCACGGTTGAGAAGCGCAGTGGAGGAGGTCTCCGGATCTTCACCCGAGTATGATTTTTCGCTCAGCGAGAGACGCGAACACGAGATAATAATCGGAGATACGGACAGAGAAGAGTCGGTATCTCTCCGTGACGAACTCGGGGAGAAGGATTACGTCGTGGCCTATCGGAACGGGTCGTTTGTCATATGGGGCGGATGCGACGACGCGCTGAAGTCGGCGCTGAAGTCTTTTATCGCGATGATTCCGGTACTGAAAAAGGATCTTGCCGAGGGGGACCTTGTCAGGCATATTGTGGAAGTTACGACGGTTTACCTCAACGGCGTTGATATCAGGCAGTACAAATTTTCAAGCGTCAAAGACATTGCAACCCCCTATTCCTTATATTTCGCGAGGGAGTTTGAAAAACGGTTCGGGTATTCGCTGGTCAGAACCAACTACGTATACGAGGCCTACAGGGATACCGTTACGTCACCGAATTCACGGTATATCGTTTTCGGGTACGGTGCGGGATTCGCCGACGACGCTCCCGAAGCCGAGCCCGGCACGGCGGTCGTTCTGTGCAACGGTTCGAGCATTATGATCTATGCCGGAGAGGGCGAAACCGGGCTCGACAGCCGGCTTATAAAACTGATAGAATCGACGCCGACGGTCAACGGCGAGAAGCACGTCGAGATCCCCGTGGGCGTTACGCGGTTAACCGGGGACGACTGATAAAAAGGGGCAATTAATTTGTACAGGACAGAAACGCACGTTCATACGCTGCCGGTGAGCTCCTGCTCGCGGCTTTACCCTGAGGAGATGATCCGGCTGTATCACGAAGCCGGATACGACACCGTTTTTATCAGCGATCACTTTTCGAAAAAGCATTTCGGGAAACTCGGAGACGCGATGACCTTCGAAGAGAAGGTCGATCTCATGTACGAGTCGTATCTCAAAGCGAAACGGGAAGGAGAGAAGTACGGTATGGTCATCCTTTTCTCGGCGGAGCTGAGTCTCTGCGGGAATCACTGGCTGCTGTACCGGGCCGACGTCGACTTTCTCAAACTCCGTCCGGATATATTCGATATTACGCTTGAGGAATTTCGCGAGCACGCGACGGCTCACGGCGTGACCGTCATACAGGCGCATCCGCTGCGCGACGGAAAGAACACGCCGCACCCGGAGATAGCCGACGGATTTGAAGTGATCAACTCCAGCCCGAGGCACGAGAACTTCGACGGTGACGTCCGGGCGCTCGCGCTGAAGCACGGTCTGCTGATGAGCGCCGGGTCCGACGCCCACCGCGAATGCGACGTGGGAGGCGCGGCGGTGCTGTCTGAAAAGCGGATTGAGACGGTTGGCGACTATCTCGAACTCCTGAGAAGCGGAAAAGCCGTGCTCGTGCGGAACCCCCGCGCCGCGGTTTGAAAGAGAGGATTCGCATGGCTGAATTCATTACAAGATATGCCGCCGACGGCGATTTCGCGCTTGAAAATCTCAGCGGACACGGAGACTCCGACCGAAAGGTTTTCGACAGAATCGCTTCGCGGTGCCGGGCGGAACTGCTGACCCGGCGATTCACCTATTCGGTCGTGAAGATTTGCGCGAAGACCCCGGGCGAGTGCGAGGAGATAATCCGCTCGTCTTTTGACGAGGTGTTCCCCGGGCAGTCGGGGCGGCTCCGCTTTATCACTGTGCCTTTTTCGGAAGACGACGCCGGGACTATGATCAAGGATCTCGTTTCGAACTTTTTCGGGGTCGAAAGCTATCAGAAAACGGCGGCTGAGCTTTATTCGTCTCTCCCGGTGCTGAAGAAGAACGGTTCTCTCGGCGCGCTGCGGCTGCAGAATTATCTTTTCGCTATAGATCCCGGAAACGGATTCACCTCGCTCGTCAGTTCCTTCAGCGATTTCCTCTGCCGCGCAGGAGTTTACGACAACGACGGCACGCAGCGGAATAAATACTGCGAATTCAAACTCGGAAAAGAGTCCGAGGGCGGCATGACAAGCGCGGACGATTTCATAGGGAAACTCGAAGAGGGCTTCGCCGACGACTGCGGTGCGGTCGGACTCGACGTATCCTTCTTCCTCGGTGAAGGGAAGGAGGCGGCCCTGCGGGATCTTGTAGGACGCCTGCACCGCTTTCAGGACCGCGCGGTCTTCATTTTCCGGGTTCCGTTCCTTGAGAAAAAATCGGTCGAAACGATTGCCGATATTCTCGGCGACGTCGCCTTGACCAGAGTCGTCGAGATACCGCCGCTGCACGACAGCGTGCTCGTTGATACGCTCTGGGAGCGGCTTTACGGGTTCGGAATCACTCCCGACGAATCGGTCGTCGAGCCCTTCCTTGCCCGCGTGGCGAAGGAAAAGACCGACGGAAGGTTCTACGGCTTCAGGACTGTCGAAAAGATCGCCGGCGAAATGGTGCTTTACAAGGCAAAGATCGACTCGGAAGCAGCCGCCCGGGGCGAAAAAACCGACGCGAGGGTCCTGACCGACCGCGATCTGTCTCCCGGTTTCGCACTCGTTAAAAAGGAAAAATCGGGCTACGACGAACTCGGAGAGCTTATCGGAATGGAGAAGATTGCGGCACGGGTACGCGAGATTGTCGCTCAGGTGAAGCTTTCGATGATAAACGAAAAGCTCGACCGTCCCTGCATCCATATGCGGTTTATCGGTCATCCGGGCACGGGAAAGACGACGGTCGCGAGGATCATCGGCAGAATTTTCCGTGAGGAGGGAATCCTTCGCAAGGGCGGATTCTTCGAATACAGCGCCCGGTCGCTCTGCGCCGAATACGTCGGGCAGACTGCGGTCAAGACGGCCGCGATCTGCCGTGACGCGTACGGTTCGGTACTGTTCATCGACGAGGCGTACGCCCTTTACGATAACGAAGAATCGAAGACCGACTACGGACGCGAGGTGCTGACGACGCTCATCTCCGAAATGGAGAACCACCGGGACGATATGCTGGTCATCATGGCCGGATACACCGAGGAGATGGAGACGCTGATGAAGGGCAACGCCGGCCTCCGGAGCCGGATGCCCTACGTGATCGAGTTCCCGAACTACACGAGAGAACAGCTGTACGAGATTTTCATGATGATGTCGCGCAAGAGCTTCTCCTACGCCGAGGGATACGCCGAAGAGGCGAAGCGTTTCTTTGACGGACTTTCGGAAGATTACGTCGAATCGAAGGAGTTTGCCAACGCGAGATTCGTGCGGAATCTGTTCGAGCGCACCTGGTCCAAGTGCGCTCTCCGCGCCTCTCTGTCGGATTCCGGAACTCTTGAGCTGACCGCGGCGGATTTCCGCGCGGCAAGCTCGGAGAGCGAATTCAGCGAGAAGCTGATGAGGAAGAAAGCAAAGGCGGGTTTCACGGCGTGAGCGATTGGGAGCGGTTATTTTTCTTCGGCTTCTCTCATATGTCGCGCCTCATCCGTCGGCTTCGCCGACACCTTCCCCAGCCGGGGAAGGCTTGGTCAGCGGTAATCGATTGGAAAGTGCCACTGACTAACAATTGAGCGTACTGCACTCAGGTTGCGGCGCCTCATCCGTCGCCCGAACGGGCGACGGATGAGGGGAAGCCGATTACGTCATAACGGAGCGGCTGCGCTTGCAGACTCGAGAAATCGCGCCGCTCGGCGGCAATTCACGGCGAAGCCGAGTCACGTCGCGAAGCGACAATTCATTAGAAAAAATGAAT
>JAGDAM010000040.1 GCA_017959485.1 Clostridia bacterium | reverse complement strand
GTATCCCGGATGTCCCCGCAGGCGAAGGACGCGTCGATGTCCATCGCATCGAACAGCTTCTCGTCCAGCACCTCGTCCACGGTCCGGCCGGCGGCGAGCTCCAGGGTGGCCCCCAGCGCGCCGAAGGCGTAGTTGTTGTAGAGCCAGCTGCCGATCTTTCCGGGCTCCGCGTTGAGGTAGCCATAGGTCAGCAGGCTGCGGATCTCGCCGGAGGAGGATCCCATGATCTCTAAATCGAGGAGGGTGGACGTGTGATTCAGGATCGTGCGGAGCGTGACGGGCGCGTTCGGATAATTGGGATTGACCGCGTCCACGCCCCAGTAGGTCCCGATGCTCTCGTCCAGGTCGACCACGCCGTCCTCCTGCAGCAGCATGGCCGCCATGGCCACGACCACCTTGGAGACGGAGGCCACGCGGATCTTGTGCTCCGTGGTCATGGGGTCCGCGCCGACGGTGGCCCAGCCGCAGGCATAGCTGCCGACGACCTCGCCGCCGCTGATGATCGCCACCTGCGTGCCCGTCGCGGAATGCGCCTCCGCGATCCGCTCGATCTCCGCCAGGATCGCCGCGTCGTCCAGCAGGACGGCGGCCCTCGTCTCCGGCTTCTCCGGCGCGGGCTCCGGCTCCGGTTCGGGCTCGGGTTCGGGCTCGGGCTCGGGTTTCGGTTCGGGCTGAGTCACCTGCGCCGAGAAGGGCGATCCGCTGTCGGAGCCGACGATTTCGGAGGATACCAGAATCACGTCCGACGCCGCCTCTCTGCGCGCCCTCGAGGTTTTGAGAAGTCCGAGCATACTGTCAATACGCTCTCCGAGTTCGTCAAGCCGGTCGAGAATCTCCGCCCTCTCATCGATCACGCGGTCGAGTTTTCCGTCGACTTTGTCTGAGAAAGCCGCGAGTTCCGCGGAGGCGGCCGCCTGCCTGTCGTTCTCCCGGTTGAGTTCGTCGATCCTCGAAGTCAGCTCGCGAATCTCGTCGTCGAGCATGCCGCGCGCCCGCTCCGATTCCTCGAGCCGCTCGCGAAGAGCCGCGGCCTCGCGGACGGCGTCGTCCGCTCTCGCCGCCTGCTGGCTGTAGTCTTTGCCCAGCTTTTCTATCTGCGCCTTTCTGGCTTCGCAGTCGTCGGCAAGGCGCTTTACCAGCGCGAACAGATCGGACAGGGCCTGATCGACGTTTTTCTTATCGTAATTGTCTCCGACAAGAGAGTATTTCACTCTGAATGTGGCAGGTATCGCCATTTTCTTCTCCTTTGGCGCCGGGCGCCGTTTTTGGTGTTAAGGCAATACCGCACAATTCGACGCACGGATCTTGCCGGCCCTTTTGACGCCTGTTTTGACGTCAAAATCTTGAAAAACTGCCTGTTTTCCTGCGATTTTTCAGTCAAAACAGGCGCCAAAACTACTCGACAATCTCCGCACGCGAATTGTGCGGTATTGCCTTAAATCGTGTAAACAGATATCAGCCGATTACGGTCAGCACCGCCTCGGCGATTGAAAGCGCTATCAGGGTCACGAAAAACGGGACGTCCAGTATCATATCGTCGGATAGTCCCAGTTTGTCGAAAAGAATCCGCCACGGATAGATGACCGGCTCGGTGACCATGCAGAGAAAATCGTAAAACCGGCTTTCGGGACCCGCCAGAAACGACGTCACGCAGCGCGCCAGCATGGCGATCTGGAGAATCCCGATGATCGCCATCACCGTGTTTTTAAAAATCAGGATAAAGATGTCCAAAAGAACCGGTACCGTTTATCCTCTGAAACCCGAGCCGTAGCCCTGGTAGCCGTATTCGCTGCTCCGCGGCTCATCTTCGGGCTCGGAGTCGTCTTCGTGACTGTCGAGTCCGGCCTCGGTGATCTCCATATTGCCGGGGGCCAGCATAAAGGTGTTGGCGGAGACCGGCTTCAGATGTCCGCCGATCGCGTAAATCACGCCGTCGAGGAAGAAGATCAGATTTGCGGCAACCTCGGCATCGGCGTTCTCAAGATTGATGATGACCGCGTTGTTCGCGGTAAGTTCGTCGGCGATCGCCGTTCCGTCGCTGTATGCGGTCGGTTTCATTAACTTCAGCGAATAGGTCGCTCCCGAAAAGGCCGGACGTCTCCGGTCGGCGCGGGGCTGCTCCCGCTTTTCTTCCTCCCGGTCGTAGGAGAAGTCTTCTCCCTGACGCTCGTCCGACTGTCTGCCGTAGTATTCGTCGTCGTATCTCGGGTCCTGCGAATCGCTTTTCGGACTTTTTCTGAATGGCATGGTTCTTCCTCCGTTTCAATGCAACAAAAAGATATTTTGGATACTTAAGGCAATACCGCACAATTCGCGTGCGGAGATTGTCGAGTAATTTTGGCGCCTGTTTTCAGGAAGCACACGTTTGACCCGTCGCACGCATTACGACGGCTGTTTCTTTGCCGGTTCCCACGTCGAAAGCTTGCAATATC
>JAGDAM010000039.1 GCA_017959485.1 Clostridia bacterium | reverse complement strand
ATTCGGCCTGCGGCCGAGTGAAATAAAACGCTTCGCGTTTTGTGAAATCTTCGGGCAGAGCCAGAAGGTGAAAGAGACGTAAATCATAATAAATATTACGGTTTACGCCGTAGGGGCGGCCTGGGCCTTCGCGCCCCGCGGCGCTCGGCAGTGAAATTCGCGCTTTGCGCGAGCGAAATTCGGCCTGCGGCCGAGTGAAATAAAACGCTCCGCGTTTTGTGAAATCTTCGGGCAGAGCCCGAAGGTGAAAGAGACGTAAATCATAATAAATATTACGGTTTACGCCGCAGGGGCGAGCATCGCCCGTCCGCCTCCGGCCATCGGCCGTCCGCTTTTCACGAAACAATACGCGAAGCAAATATATCATATTCGGGCGGCAGCGGGAATAAATCGTCCGCGAGTGAAACGGGCGGATACCGTTTCACGGCGCCCCGTCCGTCTCCGTCCGCTTTTTGAGATTGACTCGCATCTCTTTTTTTGGTATAATAATATATAATTAAACTTACTGCGCCTTCGCGCTGAACACGGCGGATTTTTTATGCTTTTCGGAAAATACTTAAACAAATATTACGCAAAATACTGGTACTTTTTCATTCTCGGCGTGATCGCTCTGGTCGCAGTCGACTACGTTCAGCTTTTTGAACCCGAGTACCTCGGACAGATTGTCGACGCGCTCAGTTCGGAGAACGGAATCGACAAAAAGTTTATCACGTCGGTCTGCCTCAAACTCGTGGCAATCGCCGGGGTTATGTTCGCCGGACGTATGCTCTGGCGTTTCACCCTTTTCAACGCTTCTCAGCGGATTGAGGCGGGGCTGAGGCGGGAAATGTTCCAAAAGAGCGAACGCCTGTCGCAGAATTACTATCACGCGACAAAGACCGGATCGGTGATGTCCTGGTTTACAACCGACCTCGAGACGATTGAGGAGTATACCGGGTTCGGCACCGTCCAGATGGTCGACGCCTTCTTCCTCGGGCTTCTCGTCATCATCCGGATGTTCCGGCTTGACTGGGTCATGACGGTGCTTGCACTGATACCGATGCTTCTGATAATCGTCTGGGGGGCTCTGGTCGAGAAGTTTATGGCGCTCCGCTGGGAGTACCGTCAGCAGAAGTACGACGCGCTCTACGATTTTACCCAGGAGAACTTCACCGGGATCGGCGTCATCAAGGCGTTCGTTAAGGAAACGAGCGAGATACACGCCTTTGCCAAAGTGGCAAAGGAAAACCGCGACGCCAACGTTGGCTTCGCGCGGGTGTCGATCATCTTCGACACGCTGATTGAGATTATCATCGCGGTGATTCTCTGCCTGATCATGGGATTCGGTTCATGGTTTGTTTGGGGGACGGTAACCGGGTCTCCGATTACAATCTTCGGGCACGAGATACTGCTGACGCCCGGCGGACTTACCACCTTTATCGGCTATTTCGATTCGCTGATCTGGCCGATGATAGCTCTCGGTTCCCTGGTGACTATGCTCGGGCGCGCCCGGGCGTCGCTCGGAAGAATCAGCGCTTTTCTCGACGCGGATGAGGACGTCCGCGACGCGGAGGGTGCCGAAGAACTCGGACGCGCCGCCGGCGCCGTCGAATTCCGCGGACTCGATTTCGCCTATCCCTCGAACCCGGACCGGAAGATGCTCGAGGGCATTTCGCTTTCGGTGAACCCCGGCGAACTCATAGGAGTCGTCGGCAGGGTCGGATGCGGCAAGACCACGCTGCTCACGCTGCTGACGCGGCTTTACAACGTTCCGGAGGGGACGGTCTTTATCGACGGCAGAGATATAATGAAACATACCGCGGCTTCGGTCAGGGCGAACGTCGCCGTGGTCCCTCAGGACACCTTCCTGTTTTCCGACACGATCGCGGGCAACATCGCCTTCGCGAAGGACGGGGCCGACGACGAAGCCGTGCGAAAAGCGGCCGAGTTTGCAGACCTTGCCGGAAACGTCGAGGGATTCCCGGACGGTTACGCCACTTTTACCGGCGAACGCGGGATAACCCTCTCGGGCGGCCAGAAGCAGCGCGCCTCCGTCGCGCGCGCCTATCTCGCCGACGCTCCGATCATGATACTCGACGATTCGGTCTCGGCGGTTGACGTCGAAACCGAGGAAAAGATACTTGCCAACATCCGGCGGGAACGCGCGGGCAGAACGACCTTCATCATCGCGTCGCGCGTTTCATCGGTCGCTCACGCCGACAGGATAATCGTGCTGAGCGACGGCCGGCTCGAGGCGTTCGACACCCCCGAGCGGCTTCTTGAAATCTCGCCGACCTACTCGAGGATGGTAAGACTTCAGGAACTCGAAAAAGAAGTGAAGGGGGGACGGTAATGGACGAATTTGAATTCGACGCGGATGAAAAAGAACGTCTGAAGGGCGACCGAAAGATTCCCGCGGGTCAGCTCATCCGCCGCACGCTCACCTATCTGCGCCCCGAACTTCCGCGCTTTCTGCTCGCCGGTCTGCTTATCGTCGTCAACGTGCTGCTCGACGTGATACTTCCGCGCATCCACGAGACGATGACCGACAGTCTCTCGCTCATGTCGAAGATGACGGGCTCCGGCCGGCTGTTCTACGACGGGGAGCTGAAAAAACTCATCGGACTTACGGTGATATTTTTCGCCGTCTGCATCGTCAACAACGTGTTCCTCTATTTCGAATCGATGATACTCCAGCGCGCCGGTCAGAACATCGTTTACAATCTGCGCATGGACGTCTTTTCGCACATCGAGGAGATGAGCCGCAACCAGTTCGCCGAAATGCCGGTCGGGTCGCTCGTGACCCGCGTCACCTCCTACACCCAGTCGATGAGCGATATGTTTACCGGCGTAGTCGTAAGGGTAGTTAAGAACCTGCTCACCCTCGTCAGCGTCTACGTGATGATGTTCTTCATCAGCGCGAAACTCGCCGCGATTATGGCGGGCCCGGTGCTGCTGATATTCGTGTCCTCGATGATCTTTTCGAAGTACGTCGGCGGAGCTTTCAGGCGCGAGCGCAAGAAGATATCCGAGCTGAATACCTTTATGAACGAGACCCTCTCGGGCATGAAGATCATTCAGCTGTTCAACCGGGAAGAGAAGAAGCTCGCCGAGTTCGACGAAAAGAACGGCTCGCTCAGAAAAGCCCGCTTCGACGTAATAAAGGGATTCGGCGTCTACCGTCCCTTCGTCACGTTCGTCTACGTTTCGACGATGGCGCTGATATTCGGCGCCGGGATCTCGCTGGGGCTCGGCCCGGGCGCGATCGTCGCGTTCTACCTCTATACCGGGAAATTCTTCAACCCGATCCAGGAACTCGCCGACCAGCTCAACAGCATCCAGAAGGCGCTGACCGCCTCCGAGCGGCTTTTCAACCTGCTTGACGTCGAGCCGGAGGTCCGCGACCTTCCCGACGCCGAGGATCTCGAAGAGGTTGAAGGCAGGATAGAGTTTTCGCACGTCTGGTTCGCCTACGAGGGCGAAAACTGGATACTGCGCGACGTTTCCTTCGTCATCGAGCCGGGCCAGACCTGCGCCTTCGTCGGCGCGACCGGAGCCGGAAAGACGACGATACTCGGACTTATCGTCCGCAATT
>JAGDAM010000038.1 GCA_017959485.1 Clostridia bacterium | reverse complement strand
CAGGCGGAAGTCGCTCCCTATTCCGAGACCCATACCGCAATCGTGTTCGGCGGGTCCGCCGAGGTCGCGGATGATCACGGCTTCAGGTTAGACGTGAGCGGAGGAGTTCTGACCGTTTCGGCGTCCTGCATGCACGGTTACGAGGCGGCTTACAGTTATCTGACCGGAACTTTGCTCAAAGGAGACGTCGTCCTTGAGGAAGGTTTCAGCTATTCCTCGTCTGCGGCGGACGTTCCCGATTACTATGACGGCCGCGACGGAGAATACCGTATTATCTTTAACAACATACTCGGCAACTGCGACACGTCGGTTTATCCGGTTCCGACCCGCAACCGTATGATAGCCGAGCTTCACGCCGAATGCCTGCCCGACGTGATCGGTCTGCAGGAGTGTTCGGCCAACAGCCGCGGCGCCTCGAGCTATATCAGCGCGATGTCCAAAGCCGGCTACGTCGAAGTGAGCGTTGAAGTCACGAACAAGAACAAGGTCAACTACACGCCGCTCATCTACCGCAAGGACCGGCTGACCGTCGTCGAATCGGGATATCATCTTTACAACGACGGAGAGGGAGACCAGTCCAAATCAATCACCTGGGCCGTCTTCCGGGCGAACAAAGGCGATCTGTTTGCCGTGATGTCGACGCACTTCGCCTACAGATCCGACGAGGGAGGCGCGCAGGGCCGACTGGCCGACGCGCAGCAGATCCGCGACCTGGCCGCGACGGTGACGAAGAAGCACGGGTGTCCCGTGATTATCGGCGGCGACCTCAACTGCAATATTTCATCCGATCCTTACGCGATACTGACGTCGGGCGGCTTTGCCGACGTATTCGGACTGGCCGCGAAGACGGAGGATCTGAGAACCCATCACTCGTATCCCGAATTCAATACCGCTCTCGGCCTTTACGATAAAAAGACGATGCCGTCGGGAAAATATTCCGCCGCGATCGATCACGCGCTTGTCATGTCGGGCGATACGCTTGATTTCCGCCGCTTCGAGGTGATTACCGACGATTACGCTCTCCTTTCGACCGACCACTGCCCGCTGCTCGTTGATTTCGGTTTCAAAAGCGTCGGCTGATCAGCGTTTATGAGAGAAAAACGCCTGACCGGGGACGCTGCGCGCCGGGGCGGGAAACTTGCCGCCGCCTACGCCGGGATTATCTTCGTCGTTTTTATCTGGGGAATCTATCCGGTTTTGGCCGCGGGGCTGCTTGAGCATTATTCGGGCGGGGCTTTCAGCTTAACCGGCGCGCTGATTTCGGCGTCCGTACTGACTCTTCTGTCGGTTCCGAAACTCGGGCAGATCGACAGGAGGTATTTTGCCGCGGCTCTCCCCACCGGTTTTTTCGTTGCCGCGGCGAACCTGCTTCAGAAAATCGGGCTTCGTTTCACGACTCCCGCGAGATACGCCTTCCTCGAGAATCTGTCCTGCGTCGCCGTTCCTTTCCTGCTCTTCCTGTTGATCCGGAAAAAACCGCGCATACCGACGCTCGCAGCGGCTTTTCTCTGCCTGTGCGGCTGCTTCGTCCTCAGCGGACCGGTGATCTCGTCGGGAGGAGCCCCCGGCGTCGGAGAGATCCTTTGCGCGGCTGCCGGACTGCTTTACGGAGTCAACATAGCCGCGACCGGAGTTTACGCTAAAAAACTCGACGCGATGCTTTACGTGATGCTGCAGACCTGGGTCAGCGTCGCGGTGTCGGGTGCCGGCGCCTTCGCGCTTGACAGGATTTCCGCGGGCGGAGAACCGGTCGAGCGGTTCGTTATTTCGGCGGATCCCGGGCAGATTCTTCTGCTTGCCGCGCTGGCGCTGGCGGTCAGCACTCTCGGATGGATCATCCGGACCGAGGCGATGAAATACGTCAACCCCTCGGCGGTCGCGGTTATCATGCCCTTCTCGTCGGTTGTCACGGGGGTCGCGGCGGTAATCGTCGGAAGGGACGTCTTTTCGGCAAATCTTTTGCTCGGCGGGCTCATAATACTGATTTCTTCGATCGTTTCGGGCGTCGGCGACGCCCGGGACAACCGGGATGCCTCTGGGGAAACGGAGAGAAAGGAGCAATAGATGTCTTTCAGCGTATGTGCGACGGGAGACTCGCTCTTCTGCGCGGGCTTTCCGGAAGAATATTCCGCGATACGCGCGTCTCTCGACGCTTTTTTGAGCGGATGCGACCTAAAGATTACCAATCTCGAAACCAATCTGTGCGGTTTCGGCCCCTTTGCGAATCAGTATTCGGGCGGAACCTGGCTGAGCGTGAGAGAAGAACTTTTTCCGGATCTCGAGTCGTTCGGCTTTAACTATTTCGGCACGGCAAACAACCACTGCATGGACTATTCCTACGCGGGGATGCTCTCAACCGTCGATTTTCTCGACCGGCGGGGATATGCTCACGCCGGTACAGGCAGGAGTCTCGGCGAGGCGGAACGCCCGGCAGTCATCAGGATGAGGGACGGTTCGACCGCGGCGGTATTCGCGGTTGACGCGTCCTCCGAGCCGCCGTCTATGGCCGGGAGGGGAAGCGCGATCTTCGCACCGAGACCCGGAGTCAATTATCTGCGCCACTCGAACCTGTTTACCGTTTCCGAAAAAGATCTCGAAGAACTGCGGCGTATTGCCGCTCGCTCGTCGGTGAACTTCCTCCGCGACGGCGAGATTGCCTCGGGATACCTGCCCCCCGATCCCGACGGCGTATTCGTTTTCGGAGGGACCGCGTTTACCTCGCGCACCGACCTTCCGGCGTCGCGCTGCGACGCCTCCGACCTGTCCCGCATTACCCGGAGCGTCCGCAAGGCAAAGGCGGAACGTTCCGCCGTGTTCGTGCTTGTCCACTGCCACGACGAGGAGGGGACTTGCGCCTCGGATCCTCCTGCATATCTCACCGAGTTCTGCCGCGCGGCGATCGACGCCGGGGCCGACGCAGTATTCGGAGGCGGCGTGCACGAGCTGCGCGGGCTTGAAATCTACCGCGGGAAGCCGGTCTTCTACTCGCTCGGCGACTTTATTTATCAGGGGATGAGGGTGGAGTATCTCCCGCCGGATTTTATGGAAAAATACGGACTCGACGTAAACGCGACAGCCGCCGAGGGACTCGCGGCAAGATCGAAGGGCGGAAGAATCGGGCTTCAGACGAACGAAAAGAATTTCCTGACCGTCGTTCCGAAACTCACGTTCGCGGAAGGCCGGCTGTCGGAAATTGAAATACTGCCGGTAAAGCTCGGCTTTAAGACCGGGAAGGAAGCGCTTGACGGTCTTCCCCTCGCCGCGGAAGGCGACGAAGGCCGAAAGATATACGAAAAATTCCGCGCGCTCTCGGAGAAACTCGGCACGCGGCTGAAATACGAAGACGGAATCGTCAGGATCGGCGGATAAATTATGGATATTAATGAAATAAAGGCATTGATTGAAAAGCACAAAGATCTCGTTCTGAAGGCGGAGAGGGATATCCGGGCGATGCCCGAGGTCGGTTTCAGGGAATTCCGGACCGACGCGTATATGAAGGACGCCTTCCGCCGGCTCGGCTATCGGCTGACGGAGGCCGAGGGCATCACCGGTTTCTGCACCGTCGCCGACACCGGAAGAGAGGGACCGACCGTCCTTGTTCTCGCCGAACTCGACGCGCTTTACTGCGCCGGACATCCCGAGCGCGACCCGGTGACGAACGCGGCGCATGCATGCGGTCATCACGCGCAGTGCGCGGCGCTGCTCGGGCTCGCGGCGGCCCTGAAAGAAAAAAACGCCCTCGACGGTCTTTCGGGCAGAATCAAGCTCTGCGTCGTTCCCGCGGAGGAGGGAATAGATATCGAGTACCGGATGGATCTGATAAAATCCGGGAAGATTTCCTTCGCGTCGGGCAAGCAGGAGTTTCTGTCGAGAGGATTCTTCGACGACGTCGACGTCGCTTTCATGGTGCACGCGGGGAGTACGGATCCCGCGGCTCCGGAAAAGCTCTTCAGCGTTTACAAGGGATATAACGGAGTCATCCGCAAGAAGATAGTGATAAAGGGCAGAGCCGCCCACGCGGGAGGCAGTCCGCATCTCGGAATCAACGCGCTCAACGCCGCCTCTCTTGTAATTTGCGCGGTCAACAGTCTGCGCGAGACTTTTCGCGAGGAGGATCACGTCCGCTTCCACCCGATAATCACAAAAGGCGGAGACGCCGTCAACGCGGTCCCCGCCGAAGTCATTATGCAGAGCTACGTCCGCGCGGCTTCGACCGCGGCGCTCACCTCCGCGAACCGGAGGATCAACCGGGCCGTAGCCGCTGCAGCCGCGGCCAACGGATGTACCGCGCTCATCTCCGACATCGGAGGCAGCGAACCCTTCGTGCAGGACGCAAACCTTGCTTCGGTCTTTTTTGACGTTTGCGAAAAGATCGGAGGAAAAGAATGCTGCGACGACAGAAGCGGAGAATTTGAGACATGTTCGACCGACATGGGCGATATCGCGGTCAATTTTCCCTCGCTGCATCCCTACGCGGCCGGAGCGGAAGGCGCGGAGCACGGCTGCGACTACCGGATTCCCGATCCCTGGAAACTCTGCGGCAATTCGGCAATCCTGCAGTTCGGCATGATCCGCGAACTGCTCGAAGACGGAGGAGCAAAAGCCAAGAAGATCAAGGCCTCGTTCGTCCCCGTCTTCCCGTCAATCCGGGATTATATCGCCTTTAAAAAGGCCCAGACCGCAGATATCGAGGCGGTTCGTGAGAATCCCGACGGAAGCGTAACGCTGGTTTAGAATCAATTCCGGGCAGCGGCTCACGCCGCTGCCCGGAGCAGGGTTATTCAAGAGAGGCGATATACTCTTCGAGGCACATGCCCGATTCGTGCATCTTCGCCGCGTGGTACTGTCCGACGAACCTCCAGTGATAGGGTTCGTACGCGAACCCGGTGATCTTTTCCTTCCCTTCGGGGAAGCGTTCGATGAATCCGAATTTGTACGCGTTCTCGCAGAGCCAGCGGTAGGCGTCGCGCCCGGCGAAGGAGACGTCGGTCTTCTTCAGATCGTGCATATCGACTCCGAGCCCCGTCTGATGGTCTCCCGTGCCCGGGACCGCCGAATAGGTCGAAACGACCCTTTCCGCGTCCTTCAGCGAGAGCGAAAAGACGCCTTTCGAGATATAGGTAGACTGGAGATACGCGCTTCCGAGCACCCGGTAGGCGGTGTCGGAGAAGTATTTTTTAGTCGTTTCGTAGTTGTATCTGTAATAGGTCCGCTCGTTGTACACGTAATTGTCGTAGGTCTTTTTCTGGTCGTTGAACGAACGGTAAGCCATATTGACGTATACGCCGGTAAATCCGGCTGAGTGCATTTCGATGAAGAGCGCCTCGAGCGCCTTTTCGGCGGTCGCCTCGAGCGACAGATTCGTGTATCCCGGACGGCCGTTGAGCACGCTTATCAGGTTCGGAGGAACGTAGCTTCCGTCGTCGGGTTTCGCGGGACTGATTAAGAGCAGATAATCGTCCCTGTTCTCCGGGTTCATAAATTTTGAGTATCCCGACAGATCGTTGACGAATTTGTAGGAAAGATTGACGTCGTCGATAATAATGCTTATCTGATTCGGATCGAGCGGTATCTTGGTCATCGCGATTCCGCCCTTGATTCTGAAGCCGACCTCGGCGCCGTCATCCGCGGAAATCGCGAGCGTTTTCGCGTCTTCCGACCAGTCGACCGCGACGCCCGTCACGAAAACTTTGTAAAAAGACAGCGGAAGCCGCAGCTTGTAATTGCGTATCACCGCGGGGGCGCCCATGTGTACGGTCTCTCCGTTCAGCACCGCGACGTCCGATCCGTTTGTGAATTTCGCGGATTCGCCCGGGATCGTGACGACCGTCATCGAGTTTTTGTCGCCCGAATACGACGCTCCGAAATATGAGAAGACCCGGTCGGCGTCGACGTAGAGTTCGCCGTTTTCAACGAAGAGCGAATAGTCGGCGGCAGTCTTTTTCCCGAATTCTTCGACCGTTATTATGTCGGGAAGCGAGGTTTTGCCGCCGTTCGGAAGAATGAGTATGAGCAGCACGGCTACGGCGACCGCGCAGATTCCGAAGAAGAATGCGAGGAACGGCTTCCAGTATTCGCGGAGCACCGCCCCCGCCGCTTTCGCGGATTTGCCAAGAAATCCTGCAACCGCCCCCGGCTTGCGCCGACTTTTTTCCTTTTTCGGAGCGCGTGCGCGCCTTCCGGACTTCGATTTCGAAAGGTCTTCGAGTGCACGTTCCTCCCGGCGGCGCCGTTCTTCCTCTTCCTCTATTTCCTTTTCTCTGAGCCGGGCCTCCTCCGCAAGCTGCTTTCTGCGGCGTTCCGCGGCGGCGCCCGACGACGAAAGGCCGGAGAATCCCGGGTTGCCGTTTCTTTTACCGTTATTGTTTTGATTGTCTTCGGGCATCTTCCGGTCCTCCTTTCGCGACGTTATCAATGGATTGGTTCGGTTATTTCGTTTCTATGAGGAAAAAATAGGGCGACGAAGGCGAATTCGCTATCCTGATTTCGGTTACGCAGACTTTGAACCGCGACAGCCCGGAAAGATATCTTCTCAGCTCCGTTCCTTCGGCGTCGCCCTCCGGATGGCCGGGATAGACCGCCACTGTGAGCACCGAGTCGGCGCCGAGCAGCCCGATCGCGGTATCGACCGCGGGGAGCGTCGTTTCGCGCATCGTCGTAATGCTCTTGTCGCCTCCCGGCAGCCAGCCGAGATTGAACATGCCCGCGCGGATCTTCTCTTTGATATATTCGCCCGCCCTGTGATGCGAGTCGTTTATCAGTATATAGTTTTCAGGACATCCGGCGGCTTTGAGGTTTTTCTCCGTAGACGCGACCGCCTGCGGCTGAACGTCGAAGGCGTAAACTTTTCCCGACGGGCCGACCGTCTTCGAGAGAAATTCGGTGTCGTGTCCGTTGCCCATCGTGAAGTCGGCGCAGACGTCGCCCTCGCGCAGATGGGTGAGAATAAACTGCTTGTGAAGATTCAACAGATCGATCATTTCTTATCCGTCCGGTCGTAATCTCCGTGCAGATCGCCGCGGAGGAATTTCAGCGCTCTCTCCACCGAGTCTTTCGAGTTGCCCCAGGGTTCCTCGTCGTAACGGTAGTCGAACTTCTTGCAGAACCAGGAAACGTCTTCCCGGAGACTGTCGAAGTAGGGAAGAACGACGTTCGCCGCCGCATTCGCGAACGCGGAATAAGTTTTTTTCGGGAGCCGAGTCTTCGCGGTTTCGAGCATCGCGCGCCAGTGAGGCAGGCAGAAACAGGGCTGTTTCGAAAAGAGACCGCGGAATCCTTCGTCGGCGCTCCAGACGTATATAATATTCTCGACGAGATGCGTAAAGTTGAGGTTCGTACGCCTGCAGACGTAACAGGACGATTCGAGCTCCGAAAGGCGGCTTCTCGCGGGGAACCCCGGGACGAGCAGCGGCTTGTCTGCGACTTCGCCCCGCAGCTGATCGAGATGGCTCTCTAGAGTCAGCTCCAGACTCAGCCGGTTCTTGCGTCCGAGCATCATCTTCGAATGGAT
>JAGDAM010000004.1 GCA_017959485.1 Clostridia bacterium | reverse complement strand
CTGTTGCTCAGAGTGGAGATGCCGCCGCGGAAGTAAATCCGATTGTCGACGCTGCTGACACACTCCTTGGAAATATTGCTGCCGGAGCACTTACCGCTGATGAGCTTGCTGCTATTGGCGAATCCAATTACTGCGTCAACGTTGCTCTCGACCTTGCCATCACCGTCACCCAGATCGACTGATTCTGATCTGTCAATAACGATCTGATTTAATCGATTCTTTTGCTTATCCCCCCGCCTTAAGTGGCGGGGCGGGGGGAGAGCAATCCTTAAGACGCGCCCCTGCATTCACCCGTCGTTCAAGTACCGTATAAGCGCCCGAACCGCCCGCAAAATTTTGCTCTTTTGTGAATTTTGTGTCCTTGCGGTTAATTATGATCCGAAAATCCGCGAAAAGCGTTAACATTAATAACGGAAAATGAACTTTTTCGAAAAACTGTTAACGGCAAACCGTCGGACGCCTATACGGTCCGTGAAAACGGAATCCCTCATCTGATCTGTTATTTGAATTTGTTATTATGAAAGCAGGAAGAATAATCCTACGCGGTTTTCTCATACTGATAATCGGACTGACCGTCGGGCTTTCGGTCTACACCTGGAACGCAAAGCGCGTCATGCACGACGCCATGCCGATGCCCCTCGGGTTCGGCCTTTCGGTGGTACTCACCGGCAGTATGGAACCGGCGCTGAGTCCCAACGACCTGTGCTTCATCCGTGCGACGGATGATTTTGCCGTCGGCGATATCGCCGTCTACCAGGAGGGGGACGCCCTCATCATCCACCGTCTGATAGACGTCAACGCCGAAGAGGGACTCGTCCTTCCGAAGGGCGACGCCAACAACGCGGACGACGGCTGGATCAGCAAAAGCGCACTCAAGGGAAAATTCGTCTTTAAGATCCCCTTCGCAGGGATAATAATAAAAGGGATCAAAAGCCTGCCCGGAATAATGATCATAATCGCGCTTTCCGTCTTTCTGATGGTGAGATCCAGAAGGAACGAACAGAAGGAAAAGGCGGAGGGGCTTTCGGACATACGCGCCGAGATCGAACGGCTGAAGGGTGAGATGACCCCCGCTCAGCCGGATAACGACAAAAAAAAAGATCCGACAACGCCGCCGACGGCGACAAAACAGGAGATTAATAAGCATGCGTAACAAACAAAGCAGAAAAGTTAATATACCGTTCACGATCGCGGTAGTATTACTGTGCCTTCTCACGTTCTCAGTTTACCTCACCTCCGGCATGCTTGCACGCTACACGACGAGAGCGTCCTTCAGCGACAGCGCGCGGGTGGCGAAGTTCACCGTTGGCGCGACGGGGTCCACAGGGACTATGGCGTTCGAATACAAGAACGGCGCCTTTGTTCCGAAGCAGGGAAGCACGAATCAATATACGCTGACCGTTTCAAACGCTTCCGAAGTCGCCGTAAGGTACAACGTGGTCGTGGAGAACCTTCCGGCATACGTGAAGGCGACGGTATCCGGCACCGAATACACGGTTTCCGGTAATTCGATAACCATACCGACCACCGGAGATCTTGCAGCCGGCTCGACTTCGGCTGAAATGACGATCACGTTCAGTATAACCGACGCGTACCTCGACAATCTTACTCCTACTACAAACACTCTTGTCGCGACAGACACCGCGATAGATTTTGACGCGCTCGTCAGGATCGTGCAGATAGATTAAGGAGATCGTGATGTTTAAGAAGAAACTATCTAAACAGGGCAAGCTTACGGTACTTATCATCGCACTCTCCCTGGTCGTAGTCGGCGCGACGGTCGCCGGCGTCGTATCTGCCAAATATATAAAGCAGATCAGAACGGACGGTTCGATAACGGTATCCGCAAAACTTGCCGAAAGCATCGAAGTAAAAGAACATCAGGCGACGAGAAACACAGACGGGACCTACACCCTCGGCACCTCTGAAGTGACGTCAAACTCCTATATGCTCATGCCCGGCGTGGATATCCCGAAGGATCCCTTCGTACGCGTGACCGGGTACACCGGCATGCCTGCTTATCTGTTCGTGAAAGTTGAAAGCACGCTGCCTGACAATGTGACCTTCGCGCCCGCCAACGGCTGGACCGCTCTCCCGGACAACGCCGGAGTTTACTACAGAGAACTTGGAAAAAACAGCGTGCCCGCTCAAGGGGCTCTTGAAATACCGGTCCTTGCAGCTGATAACAGCGGAAACACACTGACCGTCAGCGATAAGCTTGTAAGACCCGGACAGGCGTACACGCTCAGCTTCACCGCTTACATCGCTCAGAAGGTTGCGGGTCAGACGGCTGCTCAGGCATACCAGACTGCCTCAGCCGCCAATCATTGATAACGGAGGAAAACGATCATGAAAACGACTACGTTTTACAGACTGATATCGATCCTCCTGGCGCTCGTCATTCTGACGTCGAGCTTTACTTTCAACTCTTTCGCCAAGACCACCGATACCGATACGGCAAACAAAAGCAGCATTCTCGACTGGTTCTGGGATCTTTTCCACACCACGTCGGTCAGCGTCGGGGGACTTCCCGAAGGCGCCGTACCCGCCGTTGAAAAGATTTCCAATCCTTTTAACAGGGAATCCGGCGGCACGAACGTCGGCTCCTTCCTCGGCTTTTACGACATAAAGGCGACCGACAAGGAGACCGGCAAGGAGATCCACCCGAACGGCGAGTTCGAGGTGCGTCTGCAGGGCGTCAAGCTTGAAAAGGACCAGTCTGTTTACGTCATCCACGTTCTCGACACCGAGGACGCCATAAAGAACACCCCGAACGTCAGATTCATCGACGACGCGGGGTTTGTCAACGCGTTCAAAAACGAGGCGTCTCTTACCGAGAAAACCACCGGCAGGAAGGGCTCTGTTGCGGTGGAAATTATCGACGACGTTACGATCGACGACGGCGACGTTGTCTTCACTACAAGATCGTTCTCGATTTTTGCCGTTGTTGATAATCCGATAATCACGGTCAATTTCTACGAATCAACGGCAGAGGGCGCACAGCCGGTTGCTTCCATCCGCGTAAAACAGGCGGACACAATTGATTCCGAAGAATTCGCGAACATAATATACGAGCCAGGGATCCGGAGCGTGACGGCGGCAAACGCCCTATTCCGCGGGTGGACCACAGATCCGGCGTATACGGTTGAAGACGCAGAAAACACAATGTCCATCGCCGGCGTCCGCGAGGACGTTGCGAACAAGCT
>JAGDAM010000391.1 GCA_017959485.1 Clostridia bacterium | reverse complement strand
GCCGATGGCTGCCCCGACGGCGCAACCGTTAATTATTATTGTTATCTATGTCCCTTATAATGAAAGAAGATGCCTTCCGAGCTCGGCAGTATATTTCAGCCAGAATCCTCTGGCGGATGACGGAAGTCTCTGCGAGCCCGCCTCGTATGCGAAGTCCCCGTCGTACCCGATTTCGCGGAAGGCGCGCATCGTCTCCTTCCAGTCCACGGTTCCGAAATAAGGGAAGAGATGATCGTCCTTCCCGTTGTCGAGGTTGTCGTTGATATGCGTTGCGCGCAGGCGCGGTCCGATCTCGCGTATCGCAGCGGGAACGTCGACGCCTCCGAGATTGGCGTGTCCGGTGTCAAAGCAGATTCCGACCGACGGGTCTTTTATCGTGTCGACGAGATCGATCAGCTCATATATGTTTCCCCCGCAGTAGCGCCGGCGCCAGCCGCGGAAATCGACCATATTTTCGACCGCGAGTCCGATCCCCGCCTTCTTTGCCTCTTCTATATACGGAGCCAGATATCTGAGATTGGCGGCTTTCGCCTTTTCGGGATTGTAAAGCGGGTCGTGCGGCAGATTCATCGGATGGACGACCATCCATTTGCCGCCGAGCATCGCCGTCGCGCGGATGTTGCGGAGATTGGTTTTTGTCAGATGTTCCCAGTCGTACGCGGGGTCGTCCCATTCTCCGCCGCTCGCGGTGTTGCCGTGAGTCTGATAGACCGGAAGCGAATATTTCGCCGACGCCTCGCCGATTTCGGCGATAGCCGCCTCCCAGCCGTCCGACGCCATGACCCCGCCTTTTCCGCTCATCGTCCAGAGAGAAATATCGACTCTGTCGTATCCGGCTTCCGCAAGGGCCGCAATCGCCTCGGTAACCGTGAATTTCCGGCTCTCGCCGTATACGTTTCGCATAATGGACGTTGTCGTTGAAAGATACATCATTTTTAACACCTCGCAATAATCCATATCGGAAAATTATAACTGCTTCAGAAGCTGCCGTTCAAGTTCGGGTCCCCACCAGTCGCGGTATCCGGCCGCCGTCGGGTGTACTCCGTCCTTCATCCAGAGAGAGCGCTTTTCGTCCGGAATACAGTTGAAGGCGTCGTCCGACCAGAGATCGAGTATGCCGAAACCGTAATGCTTCCGGATTTCATAAAGAAGTTCGACAAGTTTTCCGTAGGCGGGACTGCCGTATCTCGATCCGGTGAAAAAGAATCGCGGACGTCCCGGCGGCTCTGTTTTTTGAAGAATGTATTCAACGGCCCCGCAGACGGTATCGCGGTCCGGACCGGAGCCCGGGACTCCCACGGGAGAGCCGAGACGGGCGTCGTTCGTCGAGAGCTGACAGATAAAGAGATCGGCCGAAAGGGACGGGAGCGCCGCGTCGAGCCGTTCGAGGTAGGTCGGGGACTTAAGTCCCGTCATCGTCGTGCCGCTGACCGCGGATTTTTCAAGCTCCATGCCGAATCTGGCAGCGAAGTATTCTCCGACGGCTCTTCCGCCGGACGCGCTTCCGAGCGCGACCGAGGAGCCGAGCACGAAAAGCTTTTTGCCGCTAAGGCGCGGGTCGAAAATCTTTTCGAGCCGGTCAAAAGAGTATTCTTCGCCGTTCCCGGGCAGCGTTTGGAAGTCTTTCACGTTATCACCTCCGGTGCGTGATAAGTATAGCATAAAGGCAGTTTAATGTCAATAAACGTAGGGAAGGAAACCGAAATGAAGATTTGTCTCATTCAGCCGCTCTGGGGCACCGACCCGTCGAAAGCCGACGAGTATTTTGAGCGGGAACTCGAACTGATGCGGGCCTGCGACGAGTCGCTCGACCTGATAGTCCTGCCCGAGTCGGCGGACACGCCGGTATACGCGAACAGCCCGGGCGCTCGCCGCGAAGCTTACGAAAAGTACAACCGGCCGCTGCTCGAACTCGCTGCGGAGACCGCCGCCCGCTGCCGGAGCATCCTTTGCGTCAACGCCCGCTCCGAGGGAGAAGGCGGACTTCTGCGCAACACCACCTACGTCTTCGGCAGAGACGGGAAGCTTGCCGGAAAGTATTATAAACAGCACCTGACGCCGGGTGAGCAGACCTTTCTCGACAAAAGCTACGCTCTCACCCGCTCCGACCCGACCGTCGTCACCGTCGACGGGCTGCGGCTCTGCTTCCTCACCTGCTACGACTTTTACTTTTACGAGGCGTTTGCCGCGATCGGACGTGCGAACCCGGATATAATCATCGGCTGTTCGCATCAGCGCACAGACACGAAGACGGCGCTTGAAATGATGTCCGCCTGCGCGGCATACAACACCGGCGCCTACGTCGTGCGCTCTTCGGTGTCGCTCGGAGAGGATTCGAAGACCGGAGGCAGCTCGATGGTGGCCGCGCCGGACGGACGGGTTCTGCTCGACATGGAGAGCAGGATCGGCGCCGAATGCGTCGAGATCGATCCTCACGCCAAATATCTGAAGCCGGCGGGGTTCCGCGGGCCGCTGACCGAACACAAGGATTATATCGAGAAGGGCCGCAGGCCCTGGAAATACCGTCCGGCCGGACCGGGTACCGTGCTTCCCGACACCGAGATGCCTTATCCGCGCGTCTGCGCCCATCGGGGATTCAACACTGTCGCGCCGGAAAACAGCATGCCCGCCTTCGGCGCCGCTGTGGCGCTCGGCGCCGATGAGATTGAGTTCGATCTCTGGAGGACGTCGGAAGGGGAGACCGTTTCGACTCACGACGCGCGGCTCGACCGCGTGAGCGACGGCGAGGGGTACGTCTGGGAGCATATGCTGGAGGAGCTGCGCCGGCTCGATTTCGGATGCAAGTATTCCGAAGAGTTCTCGGGTCTGCGCATACCCACGTTCGCGGAGATACTCGAGAAATTCTCCTGCCGCTGCGTAATGAACGTGCATATCAAGACCTCGAACAGGGAATCCTACCGTTTCGATCCCGCGTGGATCGCGAAGATCGTTGAGCTTGTCCGCCGGTACGACTGCGAAAAATACGTTTATTTCATGAGCGGCGACGACCGCGTGCAGGAAGTGCTCGCGCAGATCGCTCCCGATATCTCCCGCTGCGTCGGATACGGCGCCGGCGCGGGGGATCAGGTGGAGCGCGCCCTGAAATACGGCTGCCGGAAGATTCAGATTTTCAAGGACGAGTTCACTCCCGAACTGATTGAAAGAGCCCACGCGAACGGCATACTTGTTACGGCTTTCTACGCCGACACGCCCGAGCGCGCGCGCATGTATCTCGATCTCGGCGTCGAAACGGTGCTGACCAACGATTACAACAGGATATCTCAGATTGTTAGAGGATACAAAAAATGAGTGACGAATTAAAAAAACACCGCGAAGCGGTCATCCCCGGGGACGGTATCGGTCCAGAGGTGACGGCGGAGGCGGTCAGAGCGCTGAAAGCCGCGGCTCGCGCCGGCGGATTCGGGCTTGAATTTGACGAATACCCCTGGGGCTGCGGCTATTATCACAGGACCGACAGGATGATGCCCGCGGACGGGCTCGGTATTCTGTCCGGGTACGACGCGATTCTTCTCGGCGCCGTCGGCGACCCGTCGGTACCCGACCATATTTCGCTAGGCGGACTGCTGCTTGAGATCCGCAAGGGATTCGATCAGTACGTCAACCTGCGGCCCGTAAAACTGCTCGCCGGAGCTCCCTGCCCGCTGAAGGGAAAGGAGTCCCGCGATATCGATATGGTATTCGTGAGAGAAAACACCGAGGGCGAGTACTCGGGAAAGGGCGAATGGAAAAACGCGAGGCTTCCGGACGAGACGGTGATCCAGTACGGGATCTTCACCCGCCGCGGATGCGAACGCGTAATGAGGTACGCCTACGAACTCGCGCGCTCGACCGGCAAAAAGCTGACGAGCGTCTCGAAGGGCAACGCTCTCAACTACTCGATGGTGTTCTGGGACAAGACGTTTGCCGAAGTCGGTCGCGACTATCCCGACGTCAAGACCGATATGCTGCTCGTCGACGCTGCCGGAATGTTTATGATCAGAGATCCGTCCCGCTTCGGCGTCGTCGTCACGTCGAACCTGTTCGGCGATATACTTACCGACATAGGGGCGGCGATTGCCGGAGGAATGGGACTCGCCGCCGGAGCGAATATCGATCCCGAGAGAAGATATCCCTCGATGTTCGAGCCGATACACGGCTCGGCTCCCGACATAGCCGGGAAGGGAACGGCCGACCCGCTGGCCGCAATCTGGTCTGCGTCGATGATGCTCGATCATCTCGGAGAGACCGCGGCGGCGAAAGCGGTGCTCGGCGCCGTCGAAACCGTCCTTGCCGAAGGCCGCGTGCTCACGCCGGATCTCGGCGGCAGCGCCTCGACGAAGGACGTCGGGACCGAGGTCGAAAGGATCATCGGAGGCAAAAATGGCTGAAGAAAGATATATTCCGCCCTTCCGGATGGTCGGAAACCTCTATTTTGTCGGGACCTACGGAGAGTCGTCTCACATAATAGATACGGGTGACGGACTTATCATGATAGACACCGGGTACGAAAAGACGGTGCCGGCGATACTCGCGGGAATGGAGAAACTCGGGTTCGATCCCGGGGATATAAAGATAATACTGCACTCGCACGGACACTCGGATCACACGGGCGGGACGCCGTCGCTTCTAAAACTCTGCCGGGCCGAGACATGGCTGCGGCACGAGGATCTAAGGTATATTTCGGGTTTTGAGCCCGACCGGGAATACGAGGACGGACGTCATATACGGCTCGGCAAAACCGATATTACCGTTCTTCACACTCCGGGGCATACCGACGGGACGGTGTCCTTCTTTTTCGACGTCGAAGAGAAGGGCGTTTCTCTGCGCTGCGGGATGTTCGGCGGAGCCGGGACGAAGCAGCTGCGGCTGGATTTTCTTGAAAAGCGCGGACTCGATATCGGTCAGCGGGACAGATTCCTCGAGTCGATCGCGCGGCTGCGGAAGGAGCGGGTCGATGTTACTGTGGGAAACCATTCCTGGCAGAATCATACGCTCGAAAACTCCGCGGTACTGCTTGAGACCGGGGAAAACAGATTCATCGACCGGTCTGTTTGGACAGAGCTGCTCGACGGATGCGAGAGAAAGATGAGAGAAATGATAGCGAATCAATTATGAATTGTGAATGATGAATTATGAATTGGCGACAATTCGGAATTCGGAATTAAAGACGTTGGCCTTCCCCGTGAGGGGATGCCTCG
>JAGDAM010000390.1 GCA_017959485.1 Clostridia bacterium | reverse complement strand
GAGGAGATCAAGAGACGCGTCGAAGAGGCCGCGAGAATTCTTGATATCACCCACATGCTCGACAGAAAGCCGAAGGCTCTGTCCGGCGGTCAGAAACAGCGTGTCGCGCTCGGACGCGCCATCGTCCGCAAGCCGATGGTCTTCCTTCTTGACGAGCCGCTTTCCAACCTTGACGCCAAACTCCGTGCTTCGATGAGAGCCGAGCTTACAAAGCTTCACGAGAGCGTCAAGACGACCTTCATTTACGTTACCCACGACCAGGTCGAGGCTATGACGATGGCCACGAGAATAGTCGTTATGAAGGACGGACTTATCCAGCAGGTTGACACTCCTCAGAACCTTTACGACAGCCCCTGCAACATTTTCGTTGCCGGATTTATCGGAACTCCTCAGATGAACTTCATCACCGGCACGCTGGTGAAGAAGGGCGAAGACGTCTTCTTCAATTTCGAAGACAAGTCGCTCAAGCTCCCCGCCGAGAAGGCCAACGCTCCCGAACTCAAGGATTACATCGGTCAGGAAGTTATCGCGGGTATCCGTCCCGAGGCCATTCACGACGAGCCGATGTTCCTCAACTCGATTCCCGAGGACAGCCAGTGCGACGTCTACGTCGACCTCACCGAGCTTATGGGCGCCGAGATTCACATCCACCTCGTCATTGGCGAGACCAATCTTGTCGGCCGCGTTTCCTCCCGCTCCACTTCGCGTGCGGGCGATACCATTAAGGTTGCGTTCGATCTTACCAGAATGCATTTCTTCGACAAAGATACCGAACGCTGCATAATTCATTAAGATAACCTTGTTTCAGGGGGCCGTAAAAGCTCTGCGCGAGCCTTGCGGCCCCCTAATCTTTTAGAGGCGGTTGTATTCGATGTTCCGTGAAATATCCGACACCGGCATGGTTTCGAACGAGACCCGTTTTCGCAGAACGGTAACGGCGGCAGGCATCTCGCTGATCGCCCAGTTCTTTTTGTTTAATACTCTTTACGGACTCCCGACCGTGCTGCTTAGCTATTCGGAGCCCGGTTTTGACGGCACAACCGCCGAGATCGTCGCCGCTCTCTGCGAAAGCGCGGTATACATACTCTGCATGACCCTTCCGCTCGTTGTATTCCGGATCGCGATGGGCAAGACCGAGCGCACCCCTCCTTATCTCGGCGTCGCCGCCGATCCGGGGCTCTTTCTTCTGATCCCCGCAGCGGTCGGAATCAATACGGCGGTGTCTTATTTCAATTTCGAGATTATTTCCTTTCTCCCGTTCGGATACGCGGAAACGGAGCACCTGTCTTCGATACCGGTCGTTATGGTTCTCGAGCTGATATCGACCGCCGTTATCCCCGCGGTATTCGAGGAACTGTTCTTCCGCGGCTGCCTTCTTTCGAACCTTCTGCCTTTCGGCAGGACCGGCGCGATCTTTCTTTCGGCTTTTACCTTTTCGATGATGCACGGAAGTTTTCACAAGTTCCTTCACACCTTCTGCGCGGGACTGATTCTGGGCGCGGTTTACGTTTACTACCGTTCGATCTGGCCCGGAACGCTGATTCATTTTTGCAACAACCTCCTCTCCGCGATGTCGCTCGGCGGAATCGGCGCTGCGTCGGGCGTTTTCGGCGGGGTTCCGTCCGTTCTGACCGATATCGTTTTGATGGCGGGAGGACTGGCCTGCTCGGTGTTTTTCGTCGTTTATTTGAAGCGGCACAGGTTTCACCGCGTCCCCGAGGATACCGAACCCGAGTATCTTCCGGTAAATGATTACGGCAGAAATATGATCCGTCCGACGCTCGTTGTGTTCGTCGCCCTGACCGTATCGAGTTCGCTTGTGAATATCTTATATCTTCTGCTGGGCGGGTTTTAGACTATGGATAAAAAACAAAACGGCGACGAGTACGCGGATCTTGCCGTGCGTCTTTCCGAAGAATCGTTCACGGAAGGTGAGATACCGGTCGGCGCGGTAGTTGTAAAAGACGGTGCCGTTATCGGAACTGGAGTCAACAGGCGCGAGCGTGACGCCGACCCGACCGCACACGCCGAGATCGTCGCCATACGCGAGGCCGCGGCCCGGCTCGGTAACTGGCGGCTTGACGGCTGCCGTATGTATGTGTCGCTTGAACCCTGCCCGATGTGCCGCGCCGCGATTGCGCAGGCGCGTATCGAACGCGTCGTATACGCCGCGCAGATTACCGGAGAACGCGATCCACGGGAGCCGGAATATGAACGCACCGGGAACCCGGACGTCCTTCTGCGAGCCTCTCGGACGCTTGAGAGAGCTTTCAGGTCGATTCGCGGCCGGAAGCGCCCGCGCCGGCTCGGAAGAGACTTTTTTGAACGTCCGGCGGATACCGTTGCTAGAGATCTGATCGGAAGAATTATTGCCGTAAAGCTTGAGGACGGAAACGTCGCGCGCTTTTGCGTCACCGAGACCGAGGCCTACTTCGGCGAAAACGACACTGCGTCCCACGCCAGCCGCGGTATGACCGACCGCAACCGTCCGATGTTCGACAAGGGAGGAACGGTATATATCTATCTCTGCTACGGGATACATTATATGCTGAATATTGTTACCGGAATTAAAGGCGACGCACAGGCGGTACTGATCCGCGGCATTGATGGAGCGGACGGCCCGGGACGGGTTACAAAAAAGCTTGGTATCGATATCTCCGAGAACAAATCCGACGCGGTGCTTTCCGACCGTCTCTGGTTTGAGGACTCCAACGTGTCAGCCGTCGGTATCGAAGAACTGTCGCGTGTAGGAATAGATTACGCGGACGAGAAGGACAGGGAAGCGCTGTTAAGGTTCAGGTTAAAATAAAAACATCGGGCTGAAAAAGTCGCCGCGACTCTTTCAGCCCGTTTATTTATTCTTTCACGAACTTAACGTAGATCGTTTTGTTGACGGAAATCGCTTTTCCGAGATTGACCGGATTTCCGTCCGCGTCGTAGATCCCGGCGTATTTCCATCCGGGATCCGGCAGGACGTTCAGCGTCAGATTGCCTTTTTTGTCGGTCGTGAACGTCAGCGTTCCGCTTCCCGACCGCTCGAAAGTCAGCGTACACTCGGCTTTGCAGCCGAGGAATTTCTGCTCCCCGTCGGGAGTCGAAAGGTAAAACTTCGCTGAGGCACCCGGCGTTACCGTCACCGAGCGCCGGTTCATGACGTCCGCGTCGGTGATGACGCTGGAAGAATAGGCGTAGAAGCCCTTGATTCCGAACGCGCTGGCGCGGATGGACACTCCGACCGCGACGTCGATTTCATTGCCTTCGCAGAAGAAGCCGAGAATATTTTTGAGATATACGAAGTCGGTGACATTGCCCGGCTGGGACGTGACCGAGATTTTGTTGTCCGAGAAGGTGATGTTCGCGGCAATATTTCGGTGAAGGACAAACCCGTTGAGCGAAAAGAGCGGCCCCGGGTACTGTTCCACGCGGTATTGCGACGAGTTCACGGTATACGTCGCGAAGTTTTTGTTGTCCGGAGATGCTCCGCAGATGTATACCGCGCGCAGTGGAGTTTTGCCTCCAAGCGTGAACGTGTTGTCGGTAATCGTGAAATTCTGAGTTCCCGGATGCTCGTACCCGAAGGAGTGATAAACCGTTTTGCCGTCTATCGTGAAGGTGTTGTTGCCTGTAAATCCGTAAAGCGAAATCAGCGCCGAGTCGTCGCCGAGCGACGCGGTCGAATAGGGGTTGTCCGAGATAAACTCGTTGTCCTTTATCACCACGTTTACGTAGTTCGGCAGATGAAGTCCGCAGTAAAGCGGGTTTTCGACGCGGTTTCCCTCGAATCGGAATCCGTCGCAGACGAGCGATCCGGTGGCGCTGTGATGGCCGACGGCTACCAGCTGCGGTCCGGTCTTGTCCGACTTTCCGAAATAGCAGCCGATAACCGAGACGTTGCTGCAGGAGTGATAATCTCCGCTGTCGCAGAGGATCGGCGAATTCGCGTGGTCGCCGGTGATGGCGCCCGGAGTCGTCGGCTCAAGCTGAATCGTCTCGCGGGTCAGCGTACCGTCGGTCGGGAAGTTGTATCCGGCGAAAACTATGTTACGTACGGTAAAGTCGGAGCAACCGTCTATCTGCATCGCGTGGTTGTTCGGTATATCCTTGATTACCGCGTTCTCGAACACTATGTTCGAGCCGCAGGCGGTCGCCGACCATTTCATCTTCGACTGGCAGTCCCAGAGACCTCCGCTGACCCTGAAATCGGAGCAGCCCGAAGTGCAGTATGACTGAGGCAGGTTGACGTTGTAGATGAATATGCTGTTTTTCGAACTTCCGGTCGTCGTTATTACCGCAAAGACGCCCTTGGCTGCGTCTGACGCGGTCTGCCCAAGGTATCCGTCGGTTGCCTTGCGCGGGAATCCAGCGAGCCGGAGCGTGACACCGGGCCTCATGGTGATTGAAGACAGTTTGTAGCTTCCGGAAGGAAGGTATACCGTTCCTCCGCCTTCCGCTCTCATCCGGTCGATGCATTTTTGAAGAACCGACGTAATATCCGAGTTCTTTCTCGCTCCCTCGGTCACCGCATTCAGAGATTTTCCGGGGACGAAGGGTACCGCGGTGCAGGTAAGCTCCAGCGAGTCGGTGACTTCCGCGTTAATATATGCCTCTTCCGCGTAAACGTTCTTTACCGTAATTACCGTCTTTCCGGGTTTTTCGGAAGTAATAACGATATTGCCGTTTTCGTCCGCCGCGGCTCCGACCGTCCCGGTTTCGTCGGGAAGGATATAAAACGGTTCAAGACCGAGTTCGGATGCCGGTACCGTGACGGTCTGCGGCTCCCGCAGTTCCGGGGACGACGCCTCGGAAGCCGAAGTCCCGGGCTCGGATGATTCGGGCGCGGGTATCGCGGTATTGCCGCAGGAACAGATCATCATTAGAAGAAGCGTCGCGAGGGAAGCGGTAAAACTTCTGATAAAAGTTCTCTGTTTCATTTTTCAGTTTGTGCTCCGGCGGCGGTCAGTTTCTCCGAACGGAGGAACTGTCCTATTCCGTCGAGCGCTTTCAGTATGTGATCGATTGAGTAGGCGTAGGATATTCGCGCAAATCCCTCTCCGCATTCGCCGAAGGCGGTGCCGGGAATGATTGCAACTCCGCTTTCGTTCAGCAGTCTTGAGCAGAACTCTTCGCTTGAAAGACCGAAAACGCCTACGTTCGGGAAAATATAAAAAGCTCCCTCGGGTTCGAAGCAGGGAATGCCCAGCGAACGGAGCCCGTCGGTAATCATTCTGCGGCGTCGGTCGTACTCCGAAGCCATAAAGGCGATATCCCCGTCGCCCTCTCTCAGCGCCTCAAGCGCCGCGTACTGCGACGTTGTCGACGCGCACATGATTCCGTACTGATGAATCTTCAGCATCTGTTTTGTGATTTCCGCCGGAGCGCAGGAGTATCCTATGCGCCATCCGGTCATGGCGTACGCCTTCGAAAAACCGCTGACGACGATAGTTCTTTCCTTCATTCCTTCAAGCGAGGAGATTGAACAGTGACGCCTGCCGTTGAAGTTCAGCTCGGCGTAAATTTCGTCGGAAAGGACGAATATGCCGTGCCTGCGGCAGATTTCGGCTATCGGAAGAAGCTCCTCCCGAGTCATGATAGCGCCGGTCGGGTTTGCGGGATAGGGAAGTACAAGCAGCTTGGTCTTCGGAGTGACGGCCGCTTCAAGCGCTTCGGGAGTAAGCTTGAAGGAGTCGGCTTCACGCGTCCTGATATAGACGGGGACACCGTCCGCCATACTTACAAGCGGCCCGTAGCAGACAAAGCAGGGCTGAGGGATGATTACCTCGTCGCCCGGATTGAGCATTGCGCGAAAGGCAAGATCGATCGCCTCGGATCCGCCTACGGTAATTATGATCTCGTCTTCGGAAGCGGGCACGGAAAAGCGGCGGTTAAGATATGCAGCGGTTTCGCGTCTGAGCTCCGCCATTCCGGCGTTGCCGGTATAGTAGGTTTTTCCGCGGCGAAGACTTTCGATTCCCGCGTTGACTATATGCCAGGGCGTGTCGAAATCGGGCTGGCCGACGGTCAGCCCGATGACGTCCTTCCTTCCGGCGAGCATGTCAAAATATTTCCGTATGCCCGACGGCTGAAGGGAATATGCCCTCTCTGATACTATTTCGGAATAATCCATAATTTCAGTTGAGCATGCTCTGCTCGCGTTCGTCCGAATGGCCCGGCTCGCAAATCGAGCCCTTGTCTTTGTATTTTTTCAGTACGAAATGGGTGGCGGTGGCTTTTACGTCCTCGAGAGTCGCGAGTTTGTAGGCGACGAAATAGGCGATTTCCTTCATCGTCTTGCCCTTCATGGTCAGAAGCAGATCGTAGCCCGCGCTCGACATAAGCATCACGCTGTCGACCTCGGGATATCTGTAAATCTGTTCCGCGATCCTGTCAAAACCGCGGTCGGGCGTCGGCTCGACCTTCAGCTCTATAACCGCGGTTATAACGTCGCGGTCGGTCTTGTCCCAGTCTACGAGCGCGTGGTATCCCAAAATCACGCCCTGGCGTTCGTAATTGCGGATTCTTGCCGCAACGGCGGACTCTTCCTCGCCGGTCATCCCGGCTATCTGAGACGCGCTCAGCTTTGCGTTCTGTTCAAGAAGCATAAGTGCCTGATCCATAACATACCTCCCGGAACGGGCCTGCCTGAGGTGCCGAAACCCGTCCTTTTGTCTTGCACTAAATATGTTTTTATGATATAATAAACAAAGAAATTTGAGGGTCAGTCGAGTTCGATCGAAGTGAATCTCCAGGAAAGAATCGTATCCCGGATAATTCCGCTGCCGCAGAAGGGACAGACCTTATCCCTCGTCGATTCAACGGCTCCTCCGCATCTCGGACATACGAGCATCTTCGCGGGGTAATTATTTTCAATCAGTTTCAGCGTATATTTGACGCGGTACCGTTCTTCGTATCTTCTGTCTCCGGCGCGGAAGCCGGCCGCGGCAACGTAGGTTACCGTCGCGTATTCCTTCGTTTTGTCGTACGCGGATATCGCCGACGAGTGGATTTTGATCTCGGTGACGTCGGTTCCGCTTCCGCGGTCGGCCATCAGCTCGAGCCCTTCCTCTACGTTGGCGAGGTCGTATTTTTCTCTGCCTTCGAATCTGATTTCGAGAAACTCTCTGATAAGCGTTTTCAGCGCCGAGACCGCCTCGTCGTTGTGGTAGTCGGGAAAGTCTTTTCGAATAAGATCGAGATACATCTTCGTCGCGCCGAAAACAGTTCTCGGTTCTGGATCGTCCGCGGCCTGCTTGGCCTCTTGGACCGCTTTCCCGATGTCGCCGCCGCTCAATCCCGAATTGCGGACGTCATTCCTGATTTTCGCAAAGACTGTCAGAATAACGATTCCGGCGATTGCGACAGGCGCCGCGAGAAATATCAAAAGCAGTAATAACAAGATTTTCATAATTATCATCATCCCAAAATAATTTTATATATTATAATTCATTTTCCGGTTCAGGTCACGCAATATTTGAACCGCGTTAATTACCGCCTTTGAGCGGGAAAGAAAAGTTAGGTCAAAATGGATATTCGTGAAATTCTCTCGCGCTGCG
>JAGDAM010000389.1 GCA_017959485.1 Clostridia bacterium | reverse complement strand
GGTTCACCTTCAGCTCGATCGTGTATCCGGTGAGCTCTCCGGACGCGTTCTTCTGGTAGGTGATGACGTACATACGCTTATCGAGCGGAATCTTTTCGAAATCTCCGGCGTCTTCAAGGGTGAGCTCGGGATTGGGATCCTCCGAGATGAATACGCCGAGCGGGGCGCGGTTAAAGTTCGCGGTGTTTCCGAAGGATCCGATTATGAACCAGAATGCGGGAGCTACCTGTCCCGTGGTAACATCGCGGTTGTTGTCCGGCGAGAAGGTGAAGGAGATGCCGTCCCTCTTCCAGAGGTTGCCTCCGAGAGACTGATTTTCCCATTCGAGATCTCCCATGGTGGAGTCTTCGACTTCGACCAGGAAGTAGAGATACTCTTCTTCATAAACGATTCTGAACGGGACTTTGGTCGGCTCGGTAAGTCCGTCGTCGGCGTAAACGGCGGAAAGCCGTATAATCTGCGCTCCGTCCCAGAGCGCGTCGATGTCACCGTCGATTATCGGGGTTCCGTAGATTGCTCCGACTTCGGGGGTTTCGGCCGTTTCGGCCGAAATCGCCAGTGTGCAGAGCGAAAGGACGAAGACGAGAGCGACGGCGAGTGTCAAAGTTTTTCTCATTTTGATGCCTCTGAAAAGGATGAATCAGCCGCGGACCTTGCGAAGGGTGATGACGGCGGCGCCGAGAGCCATAACGGCGACAGCGGCGACGATCCAGGCAGTGTCACCGGTGGTCGGGTTCGAGGGCTGGGGCTGGGGCTCGGGCTGTTCTGCGGGCTTTTCGAGGAGAACGGCGGTCGCCTTAAGGGAGTTGTTCTTGTAGGAACCGACGCTTCTGTCGGCGAAGGTGTATCCGTTGTCTCTCTTGGCGGCGGTGTTGTCCGCTGTGTAGGCGTTATCGTTGGTCCAGGTGTCGAACATGAACTTCGTTCCGGCTTCAAGTTTGAAGTCGGCGGCGTCCTGGATGACGTTGGTCATCGCGGTATCGGTCTCGGCGGCGTTCTTCTTTACCGAAACGCCCGCGGCTTTGACGTTGATCTTGACTTCGACGGTGTATCCGGTCGCGGACTTCGAAACGGCGTACATACGGACGTCGGCGGGAACGTTGCCGTTGGTGTCAGCGTAGGTCGCGGCGTCTTCGGTGATGAAGATCGCCTTGTTGACCGAGCTGTAGTTCGGGGAGGTCGCGTTGGTTCTGATTATGAACCAGAAGGATCTCTTGGTGTCGGCGGCGGCATCGTTGGTTTCGTCGACGAAGGGAGCGAGGGTCAGGGCGACGCCGTCTCTGGTGTACCACTGGCCGGTGACTATCGCGTCGTCGGGAGCAAGCGTCGTGTCGTTGATCTCGAACAGGTAGTACAGGTAGTTTTCATCCCAGAGGATCCTGAACTGTCCCGGATCGAGGTCGACTTCGGTTTTGGTGACGTAGTTGTACTTGTCGTACTTGTACGCTGTGGCGTTAGCCCAGACGGCGTCGACGGTTCCGTCGATGACGGGGGTACCGTAGGCCACCTGGATTTCGGGATTGGCGGTCGCCGCGGAGGCGGCGACGGTGATCGCGGCGAGGAGCATCACTGCGGTCAGCAGCGCTGAGATGGTTTTTTTCATGTTTTTTTCCTTTCCCCCTCCGTTTTCCGCGGAGGGAATAAGATATTAAAATTAATCATTCATCATTCATAATTCATCATTTTCCCAGCGGGGGGCGTACGCAGTATTTCGTCCTGTCGCAGACGTGCGAGATACCGCACAGTTCGGCGAGAAGCTTCTGCGCCTCCTCGCTGTTCCGGAGGACGTAGCCGTTTGAATAGAGGATGAAGTCGAGTGTTGCGCGAATGACGAACAGGCGCCATTTACAGCCCGAGCGGAGCGGCTCGGGAACCTGTCCGTCCGCCTTGTCGACGATTCTTTTTACCTCGGGAACCGCCGTGCCCCAGCGGATCTGAAATCTCCAGGCGGTGCCGTCGTCGGGATGCGAGGTCTCGCGCTTGTGCGCCGACTCCATGAGCTGGCAGGCGCGGACGAGCTCGGACAGCGTATTTTCGTCCGAAACGCCGCACTCGAAGGCGAAATAGTCGCGCAGGGCGTCTCCGGTATAGGTGTAATAGCCGCTGTAGAAGCCGGCTACCAGATACTTGTTGACGTCCTCGTATATTCCCTCGGAATAGAGGAATCCGCCCTCGTTGTAAGCTCCGACGTTCTCCTCTACGTTGTTTAAGTACATCGGGAAGGGAGTGGCGCCGAATCCGCCCCAGGGATGGGCCGGGTTCTGCATGCTGATCTCGGGGAAATCGATGAAGTGAACGCCTTCGGGAATGCCTTTTTCCGCTATCACGCGGGGCAGCCGCCCCGACTGGAAGGCGGTCATGATATAGGGCGCCCAGGAATATTCTCCCTTTTCAAGGTGAGAATAGAAGTTTTCCCATTCGCCCGGCATCTGCACGCCGAAGTGCCAGGTCGAGACGCAGAGTTCGCCCGACACGCCGTATTCCTTCATCAGCCGCCTGTCGAGATCGGCTATCTTCATAAAGCCGTTCGTCGACCAGGGATAACACTTTTCGCAGAGGCAGCCGCCCTCGTCGTAGGGCCAGAGGTAGTAGTAATCGACTTTCGTATCCGCGAAAGCTTCGAAAAACTCCCGCTGGATCCGCTCGATCTCGCGCATCCCGCCCTCGGTCGAGGGGCAGAGCTCGGTGACGAACTCGGCTGTTATATTGCGCGTATATCTGACGCCGTCGGCCTTTTCCTCGGCGGCGAATTCCTTCGGGAAACCGTCCATACCGGTGTTGGAAAAGGCGATGAGCGCCGTTTTCATACCGATCGCGGAGGCGAAAGCGAAGACCTTCTTCGTCCGCCCGATCATCTCGAGCGCCTCGGGGTCGCGCAGCGTCCGGTAGTGCTGGATGCCTATGCAGAGCATCACCTGATTGAAGCCTCGCAGAGCCTGGTCGGAGACGTACGCGCACTCCTCTTCGATCGGGGAGTTGTGGTGGAAATTGTAAAAATGCGAAGCGAGATAGATTCCGCGGACAGGCTTCCTCATTCTGTGCCCCAGGGGAAGCGCGGGCGGCTCGAATCCGCCTTTGCAGTCGAAGCGGGAGAGAGTGAGAAATCTTCCGAGCGCAGCGAAGACGCAGGGAACGTCGCTTCCGGCGATCCTGATGAAACGGTCGTCGCCCGTGCGCTTTTCGGTTACCGAGAAGCTGTCGGGATGAAGTCTTGAACTCACGACGAAGCGCAGCGTCAGCGACTTGTCCGTTCTTCTTCCGACGACGCGTAAGCCGCGCTCCTCCGCCTTCCTTTTGAGGGCGTCAAGCAGGATAGCGTAAGCGTCCGCGGGAAGATTTGAATTGACGGGATGAAAAACTGTCATTTTCCGTTCTTCTCAGCGCGTATTTTTTCGATCTGGGCGAGCGCCTCAAGCTGCTTCGCCTTCGTGTAGAGAATCTCTCCGGCCGGATCCGGCGGCAGGCTTGTCTCCGCAGGGTGATAGGGCAGCGGGAAGACGCGGAAGCGGTCGGCGTTGTTGTGCACCTCGCGCACGTGCATTCCGTAAACGAGATCGTGGTTGTATTTTATCTGCAGATACATCGGGAGCAGTTCGTCCGACGTCGAGAAGATCGCGACCTCGGGATCGACCGCTTCGTAGAAGGGTGTCGTGCCTCCCCATCCGCCGTGATGGCAAACCTGGAGGATATCGCTCTTGAGGTATCCGCCGTAGGTTTTAAGCATAATATCGTTGGCGGTTTCGTCGCAGTCGGCGGGGAGGAGAACGGTGTTTCCGCCGATTTTCAGCCGTATGCAGGCCGACGCCGTGTTGAGCGTGACGTTGCCGAGCGAGAGGTATTCTCTGACCAGATCGTCCTGCGTCCAGAGAACCTCAACTTCGGTTTCGCCGAAACGAAGTATCTGTCCTGAGTGTATTTTCGAGTATTTCGCGCCGGGGAAGCTTTTGTAAACGGCCTCCTTGACGCGGCGGGTGTTCCAGGCCTCGCGGAAGATTTCGGCGTCGGGGATCGACGGGAAATTGCAGGCGACTTCTTCCAAAATGACGCTGTCCGGGTATTTGGCAGCGATCTTCAGGAAGGCGCCGGTGTGGTCTATGTGCGTGTGCGAGAGGAACCAGCAGCGGATTCTCGGCGTTTCTCCGGCGGGGGTCTGCTCGCGCAGAGCGGCGAGTATCTTTTCGGCGTAGTCGCCGAGTTCCATACCTCCGTCGACGAGAATAAAGCTTCCGTCTTCGAGCCGGAAGATATAACCCATATTGCCGGATCCGGCGTCGCGGTTGAGATATTCGGCGGTATTCGACCAGCGCGCTCCGACGACAGTCATCAGCGGCTGACAGGTCTTTTCCTGTACGCACTCGCGGTCCCGGTGCAGGTTCGCCGCGGGCTCGCAGAGTATTCTCATTGTTGAGTTGAAGGGCGTGAAATAAACGTAAGCCGAGCAGCCGTCCTTTTCGAGCCGGCGGAAGAGATTTCCGGCGACCTCTCTCTCAAAGACGGTCTCAAATCCTGCCGCTTCGAGCTTGAGCAGGTAGTTCGCGAAATCGTCAGCCGTCGTACCGCAGACGACGATCTGGTCGCAGAGATCGTGGCTCTTGCGGCAGGCGACCGTCCGTCCGCAGTCGGGAGCGGGAAGAAAGCGGAGCAGTCCGGGAAGGTAGATCTTTTTCCCCTCGCAGCCGTCGAATGCGAGCTTTTCGCCGTCGTATCTCATATTCGAGCAGAGAAGATCGACGGCGCCGATCAGCGTCTCCTCGGTGTGCGTCGCGCAGACGAGCAGGTCCGGAGAGGGAGACGTCAGAAGGCAGATTCCGCAGTTGAGTCCCGCGAGAATTTTCTTCTGCGAGGGATACGAGTTTCCGCCTACGAGTATCGCGGGCGCCGCGGGATCGGATTCGGATGCTGCGGCGCAGGAGCGTACGGGGCGGATTCCCGTCAGCCGTTCGACGGCGGAGCAGAGGCGCTCGGCGGCTTCGAAGGCGAAGGTCGTGATCGCGCCGGGAAAAATCACCGATACCGGCGATCCCTTTGTGTGCCTGATTTCAGTCATTGAATCAAAATCCGACGGGAGGTCTTACCCAGCGGTTGGTTTCTGCGTCGGCGTAATATATCCGGCAGAGTTCGGCCATCGCCGAGACGCAGATCTCCGACGTCGGGGCGCCGCCGGTCAGGGCGAGTTCGCGGTCGATGACCGCGCGCAGATACCAGAGCCGGAATTTGTATCCCAGCCGTATTCCGTCCGGCAGCAGGGAATTGTATTTTGAAAGGATTTCGTATATTTTGCCGGCCTGCGACGGGTCGTTCATCGGGTATGCGAAGGTTCCGTCCCCGAGGGCCGTCCTCTTGCGTGCAATTGTGGTTTCCGACAGGAGCAGAGCTTCGGTAAGCTCGTCGAGCGCCTCGCCTTCGACGCAGAATTCGTTCCGCACGTAGGCGCGCACGGCGTCCTCGGCGTTTTCGAAAAGGCCGGAATAATAGGTTTCGGTTATGAACTTGTTGACGTCCTCGAAAATACCCTCCGAGTAGGGGAAGCCGCCCGAATAGAGCTTGCCGCTCTTTTCGTTGGTGCGGTTGAGGAATCCCGCGAGCTGGCTCGCACCGAATCCGCCCCAGGGAGTGCAGGTGTACATGCTGATTTCAGGGAAATCGATGAATTTCACGCCTTCGGGCACGCCTTTTTTCTCAATGACGTCGGGCAGCTGTCCGTTGAAGAAGAAGGACATTATATAATCGACGCCCTCGGGCATTCCTTTTTCGATATAAGGATAGAAGGCGTCCCACTCGCCTTTTACGAATCTGTCGAAATACCACGTGGACATGATGACCCGGGTCTTCGGCATCATTTCTTTTATAAGAGCGCGGTAGTGCGGATAGAGCCGCATAAAGCCGTTCGAGCCCCAGGGAGTGCATTTTGCGCAGGTGCAGCCGCCCTGGTCGTAGGGCCAGTAGCAGACGTAGGCGATATCGAGGTCGGCGAAGCGCTCGAGCATCGCGCGGCGCTCCCTGATGATCTCCTCTATCCCTCCCGGCTTGGAAGGGCAGATCTCGACGTGATAGTGTCCGCCCGGCGCGGCGAAGTATCCGTTCTGCGCCGTCCATTCGGCCCGGAGATGCTCGGGAGACGTCGAGAACCCCTCGTTCGAGAGCATCGTAAGCGAGCCCTTCATACCGATTTTCGCGGCGTATTTCAGCATGGCGCGCAGACGCTCTGTCAGTTCGACCGCGTCCGGGTCGTCCATCGACGCGAAATGATGCATATCGAACCAGACGAGCAAACTGTTGCAGCCGCGCTGCGCGAGATCCTCGATGACGGAATAGACCTGTTCGATCGGTGCGCGGTGGTAGAAATTGCGGAAATGCGTGGCGAAATACATGCCGCGCAGCGAATCCTTCGGGGTGAAATCGATCTTTCCCACGAAAGGAGTGAAGCCGCCCCGTCCGTCGAATGAGCATTCGAGCATCCAGCGCCCGAAAGCCGCGTGAGCCGTCACGTCGTTCGCGGCGGTGAGAAGCGCGCGCGAGGCGTCCGCTTCGACCGTGTATCGGTCTCTGGTAAAGGAGGAGTCCGTCCTGATTTCAATCCTGTAGCCGGCGTCGTTTTCTGCGAGTCCGCATTCTCTTTCGGCGAAGCGCCTTTCGGCGGCCTTGCGGAGGATACCGAAGCTTTCGGCTCCCGCGTTAAGGTTTACAAGTTCAAAAGTCATAATATCGCTCCTTTCGGCACGGAAATGGAACCTCGTTTGACTATTGCCGGGGTAAGAAGGATGCTGTTGAGAGGCGACGGGTCTCCTCTCATCCGCGAGAGAATGAGTCCCGCGGCGCGTTCTCCGATTTCCTGGACCGGAACCCGCACCGATGTGAGGCCGGGCGTCATGCAGGCGGACGCCTGATTGTCGTCTATGCTTCCGACCGACAGATCCTCGGGGATCCGTATGCCGCGCTCGGCGGCGGCGCGGTAGACGCCGTACGCGAGGTTGTCGTAGGCGGCGAAGATCGCGGTCGGTCTGCGGCCTTCGGGAAGGTCCAGAATCCTGCCGGCGGCCTCGTATCCTCCGGCGACCGAGCGTCCGGCGGAAATCGACACGAGTTCCTCGCGCAGACCGCAGTCGGAGCGTTCCATCATCTGACGGAAGACACGTTCGCGCGCGACGGTGTATCTGTCGCCTACAAAGGCAATCCTCTCATGTCCGAGCCGCAAAAGCTCGGAAAGGATGAGGTTTACGCCGATCGGGTGATTGACGTTTATCGAGTCGCAGAAATCGAGATCGGTCTCGTTCGTCACGAACACCGAGGGAGTTCCGGATTTTTTTATCAGTTCGCGGACCCGCGCGAGGTCGGAGCCGACGTCCGACAGAACGAACAGCCCGCCGGCGCGGCGCTTCAGAAGATACTCGACCGCGTCGTTCACGGCTTCGCCGTCGCTGTAATCGGTGACCATCGTGACGAGCCGGGCGCCGCCTTCCTTCATTTTTTCCCGGAAGGCATCGTACATTCCGTGGTAGTATTCCGAATTAAGTTCGGAAAAGACCGCCCCGACGGTGAAATCGTCCCGCACCCGAGAGTTCAGGCGCGTCGCGTCGTATCCGATCTGTGCAGCTATTTTACGCACTCTCGCGGCGGTCGAGAGATTTATATCACTCTCGCCGCGCAGGGCTTTGGATACCGTCGATTCGGTAAGGCCCGCCGTCCGGGCTATATCGGTCAGAGTGGGTTTGCCGCTCTTTTTGTTCATAACGCCTCTCCGTCAGCAGCGAATCATCTTAATTGTCAAACAGTTTCGAAAGATTATGATAAAGAGACACCTTTTAGTTCACTATATGTTAACACATTTTTCAGTCCGTGTCAACAAAAAAGAAACGGAGCGCCGATTTTTTACTTATTTTTTTTTCCTAAAGACTTGACTCTCCGGGGGTTTGAAGATATAATTATGTCAGCGGCCTGCTTGCGGCAGGCACCGCTTAAAGTTTCGAATCATTATGCTGCCCGCGGCAAATAACGCCCGGGCTCCGACCCCCATTCGTAAGGAGGAAAAAATGAGAACACCGAAGAGATACGTTTGTCTGATTGTCTCTCTCCTGATTCTGATATCCGTGTTCGCCTCGTGCGCGCGCCAGGGAGAAGGGGACGCAACGACTGTTCCCGTGACCGGACCGGTCGCGGACGTCACCGAAGACACCGACAGCGCCGAAACGACCTTCAATCCGGCGGCCGTCATAAGCGCGACCGATCTTGAGAATCACGTATTCAAGATTCTGTCGCCTGTCCACGACTGGGCGATCGTCGAGATGACCTGCGAAGATATTACCGGAGACCTCATCAAAGACGCTATCTGCGAGCGTCAGTTAAGGGTCGAGGAGCGCCTCAACTGCAAGATCGAGGAAAACGTGCTCGGCTCCAACTACGCGGCGACGATCAGAACGGTAGCCGCGGGCAGCCCGGAAGACGCCTACGATCTCTGCCAGATGACCGCCTCGGACGCCTACACCCTCTTCCTTGAGGGATATCTTTACGACCAGGCGAAGATCGGGACGATGAACCTCGACAATCCCTGGTGGGAGAAGCGCTTCAACGACGAGGTCAACCTCGGCGGCAAGAGATACGTTTCTTTCGGCAACGAGAGCTTAATCTTCTACAGCAGCTTTTATCTGTTCGTCTTCAACAAGCAGATGATTGAGGACTACGAAGGTCTCGAGAGTCCGTACGATCTCGTCAAAAACAATCAGTGGACCTGGGATAAGGCGTACGAGATGATGAAGACGGTCGCTTCTGACGGAGGCGACGGCTCCTGCGATCCCGGAACCGACGATATTCTCGGAATCACCGGCCACATCAATCACAGCCGCAACCTGATCTTCAGCTCGGGGATTTCGATCTGTCAGCGCGACGATGAAGGGATGCTGACCTACGACGGCCTGTCCGAAAATTACGTCGACGCCTTCTCCAAATTCACGAGATATTTCATCACCGATTCGGCGGCCGCCATCGCGGGCGCCGCACAGAACAAGTACGCCGGCTACCAGTCTCAGTCGGGAGTCAAGAACTACATCTCGGTCTTTATTGAAGACAAATCGCTGTTCCTGACTACCGGGACCAACGAGATCATGCAGATCAGAGAGGGCACTACCGAATACGGTATCGTCGTCGTTCCGAAGTACGACGCAAACCAGGAGCGGTTCGTCACTCCGGTGTACAGCGCGGCCGAAGGAATCGTCATTCCGTCCGCTACGCTTGAACCCGAGCGTTCGGGTCTTTTCGCGGAAGCGCTCGGCGCCTATTCCTACAATAACATTATCGACAAACACATCAGAATAGTTCTTCACTACCGCGCCGCCAACGATCCGACCGCGATCGAGATGATCAATCTCGCGTATGAGAACGGACTGATCGACGTGGCTATGGCGCACAATTTCGGCCAGTGCACGACGCTGCTCAACAACCTCAACGTTCAGGGAGCCACCGAAGTGACCCGTGTCTTCGATCAGGCCAAAACGAGAATGAAAAACCAGCTGAACGAGGCGAGAGAAGAGCTTCCCAAGCACTGATCTACAAGCATTAACCTATGCGAAACGGTCTTTTTAAAAAAATCGCAGGGGCGGCGGCGATACTGCTTGCCGCCCTTGCGGCGTCAGTATCATTTGCCTCCTGCGACCGCGGCGACCCCGAAACAACCGATCCGGTACAGACCGAGCCCGATACGTCTGCCGCCGAAACTGCGGCCGCAATCGCGGACTTTACCGTCGCCGAAGGCGGAGAGATGAAATGCCGCGTCGTGCGCGGCGTTGACGCGACCGACGCCGAAATCACCGCCGCGATGAATATCAGACGGGCGCTTCAGAATAGTCTTCCCGAAGCGAAGGTCGATATAGTCGACGATCTGACGGCTTCCGCCTCGCCCGGCCCCTCGATTATCGTCGGAAGGACGGTGCTTCCCGAGACCTCCGCCGTGCTTGAGACGATCGGCTACGGCGACGCTGTCATCATACCTCGCGCCGACTGTCTCGTCGTGCTGTCGATGACCGACAGCGGGATGACGCATCTCGGCAATAAGGCGGGAGAACTGCTCGGACTCGCCGCCGACAAAGAGGGGAACGTCGTTTTCGGCCGCGACATGGCGTATACCTTCCGGGTCAGCGCCGAGCTGGCGGGAGTTCCGGTCGTTGACGGCAGGCTGCCCGACAGGATAGTGCCTTCGGGGAACCGCGCCTATCAGATTTATTTTCAGGGGGCGAAGCCGGAGGAACTTGATTCCTACGTCTTAAAACTGCGTGCGTCCGGATTCGGAGAGATCTCGGACAGAGCTGTGGGAGACAACCGGTTTACGGTCTTCACCGACGGCTCGACCGCGGTCACCGCCTATTACACCGCGGCCAACAAGGCGCTCCGGATCATTGCCGAACCCGAGAGCAACCGCTGCCCGTCGGATCCCGATAATCAGCAGACAGTCACGACTCCCATGCTGACGATGATAGGCCGCAAGTTCGGAACGAACAACACCTATCTCGACACCGACGCCAATTCGGGTTACATGTGCTTCGTCATCCGTCTTTCCGACGGACGCTTCATAGTCGTCGACGGAGGCACCTACGACGGTATTACGAGTTTCGCGGCCGCGATTTACGCCAAAATGCGCGATCAGGCGCCCGACCCGAACAATATCGTCATAGCCGCCTGGATCTTCACCCATTCGCACACCGACCACACCGGCGGATTCGTTTCGTTCGCTGCCACCTACGCGTCTCACGTCACTCTTCAGTGCGTGATATCCAACTTTCCTTCGGAAGCCGATTTCGAGAGCGCCGGAGATTCGCTTACCGAGTTCACCCGCTGGAAAGGAGCGCTCGGCAGCTTCAATTCCCTGATGCAGTACAAGGCGCATACCGGTCAGCGCTTCGCGATCGGCGACGCGACGGTCGAGTTTCTGTACACTCACGAGGATTTCGTCACAAAGACCCGCAGCGTCGGAACGGTGAAGAACAACTGGAACAATTCGTCTCTCATTTTCTCGCTTGAAATCGCGGGACAGAAGATTATGTTCACCGGAGACTCGCAGGAGATACCGAACAATCTTACCGCAAACATATACGGAAGCTACCTCAAGAGCGACATCCTTCAGGTCTGCCATCACGGCGGCATAGGCGGGACGAACTCGCTCTACGCGGCAGTCGATCCCGAAGTCGCGCTCTACACGACGTCGGACGCTCTCGTTCCGGTCTATATCTCAAAATGGTCGTACAACTACTATCTCACGCACAGTCTGCACGTCAAAGAGTATTTCAATTCAGCCGATAGAATTACGACCTTCGCGCTGCCTTATCACGCGAAGGGAAGCGGCTTCATTAAGACTACAGTCAACTGAGAGGTTAAACAGTGAAGGAAAAACTGAAATTCGGGTGGGCTGAAGTCAGCATCACCCCCGAAAAAAGACCGATGCTCGCCGGGCAGTTCTACCCGCGCATTTCGCAGTACGTGGAAACGCCGATAACCGTCACCGCGCTGGCGATTGAGGCCGGATCCGAGCAGGCGATATTCTGCTCGGTCGACCAGACGCACATTTACGCGAGCATAACGAAGGGCGTGCGCAAAATTCTTTCCCGCACGATACCCGATTTTGACGCGAAAAAACTGATCATCAACGCCACGCATACCCACACCGCCTTCGATTACGCCGACGAGAACGGAATCGGTCTCGACGCGCTCGAGGAGTATCTCGGAATGCAGTCTGCTCCGGTTGAAGGGCAGGGAAATATCCTGACCGACAATATTTTCGAGCTCGACGAGGCTGCCGCTTTCCTCAAGGAAAGAATCGCCGAAGCCGCGGCGGAGGCCTGGGAAAACAGGGCTCCGGGCGGATATTCGACCGGATTCGGCCGCGCCGCCGTCGGAATGTGCCGGCGCGTCTGCTATACCGACGGGTCTGCAAAGATGTGGGGAGACGTTACGCGTCCGGATTTCTTAGCTCTTGAGGGAGGAAACGACAACGGCATCGAGATGATGTTCATATACGGTCAGTCGGACGAGCCGACCGGCGCGATTCTCAATATCGCCTGCCCCTCTCAGGTTGTCGAGCAGAGATATTTCGTCTCATCCGACTACTGGGGCAAGGTGAAGGTGCTGTTGCGCCGCCACTTCGGGGAGGATTTCAAGGTCCTGGCGCTCTGCTCGCCGGCCGGCGACCAGTGCCCGCGCGATCTTGTTCGCTGGGTCGAGCCCGAGACTCCGGTCGAGGACCCGAACATAATCCGCGACAATCCGCCGATCCGCGACGCCGATCCGTCGATGTTCGATATCCGCGGCACCTGGACAATCGGTCGCCGCGTCGCGACGGAGGTTATTGCCGTTTACGAAGAAGAGAAGAGGACTCCGGTCCGCGAGGCGGAATTTATCCATCACGCGGAGCTGATGCCGCTGCCCCTGCACCGCGTAACCGAAGAGGAGAACGCGGCGGCCCGCGCCGCTCTCGACGCCTTCGGCGCGGCTCACAAGGGCGAACTGCTGACCTTCAACGACGACGCCGCAATGCACGTACACGCCGGGATAGCCCAGAGATACGACTACCAGAAGACGACGTCGGTCGTTCCGAGCGAGGTGCACGTCGTCCGTCTCGGGAACGTCGCCTTCGCGTCGGATCCTTTCGAGCTTTTCCTCGATTTCGCGAATATCATCCGCGCCCACAGCCCGGCGAGACAGACCTTCCTTATCCAGCTCGCAAACGACGCGCTCGGATACCTGCCGACCGAGAAGGCCGAAAAGGGCGGTCACTACTCCGCTTACGTTTCGAGCGGACTTGTCGGCCACGAGGGAGGATATCTCCTCGCCCGCAATACTCTCGCCGAGATCGAAAAGCAGTTCTCGGAAGACTGACCGGCCATGGAGATCCGTCCGGTCGCCTTCGTACGTTCGCCTTTTAAGGAAAAATTCGGCGCGCCCCGCCAGAGCGGGCGCGCGCCGCACGTAATATCCGAGATTGTCTTCGAGCCGGAATACCGGGCCGAAGAGGCATTCCGCGGGCTCGAGGGATTCGGGTACCTGTGGGTCCTCTTCGGCTTCTCGCTTGTCGGAGAGGACGAAGTCAAGCTCTGCGTCCGTCCTCCCCGCCTCGGAGGAAACCGCAAGGTCGGTGTATTCGCCAGTCGCTCTCCCTTCAGGCCGAACCGGATCGGTCTTTCGTCGGTAAAGCTTGAGGGAATCAGGCGCGATCCGGTTCTGGGCACCGTTCTGACCGTCAGCGGAGCCGATATCGCCGACGGTACGCCGGTTTACGATATCAAGCCCTATCTGCCCTTTACCGATTCGCATCCGGAAGCCGCCTGCGGCTACGCCGGGGAGCACGAGGATCACCGGCTGAAGGTCTGCGATCCCGCCGGACTTCTCGGTCTGCTTCCTCCCGAGCTGCGGGAGGGAGCCGCCGAATGTATCGCGGACGACCCGCGCCCGTCCTACGCCGACGACCCCGACCGGACGTACGGAATGTCCTACGCCGGGTACGGGATACGCTTTCGGGTTAGAGAGGGAGAGGCGGAAATACTTGAGGCAATTATGAATGACGAATGATGAATTATGAATTGGAGACTGTGAAAAAGATAATTCGGAATTCGGAATGCGGAATTAAAGACGCACGATAAACATCAATAATTATTAACATATACGATGTATGTGCGGCCATCGGCCTGCGGCCTGTAAGAACGATAACCGCCTAATAGATTATTGGTAATATCCCAAATACTCTATTACGTTTGCCTTC
>JAGDAM010000388.1 GCA_017959485.1 Clostridia bacterium | reverse complement strand
CGCGGATGCTTCCGAGCGTCCCGCGGATCACTTCCTCGTTGAGCTTGGTCAGCTCGCGGCAGACCGAGGCGCGTCTGTCCTCTCCGAACGCCTCGCAGAGGTCGCCGAGCGTCCCGCGCAGGCGGTGGGGCGCCTCGTAGATTATGACCGTTTCGGGAAGGGAAGAGACGAAAGCGATTCTTTCTTTCCGCTCCTTCCCCTTTACGGGAAGAAATCCCTCGAAGAAGAAGCGTCTCGTCCGAAGGGCGGACACCGAAAGCGCAGACACGGCGGCGCAACAGCCGGGGACGGGAACGACTCTGATTCCTTCGGCGGCGCAGAGCCGGACGAGATCCTCGCCGGGGTCGGATATCGCCGGAGTACCGGCGTCGGTGACGAGGGCGCAGCTCTCGCCGTTTTTAAGCCGTTCGACGATCGCCGGACCCGCCGACGCGCGGTTGTGTTCGTGATAGGATACCATCGGCCGCTTCATTCCGAGACGGGCGAGCAGAAGTCCCGAGTTGCGGGTGTCTTCGGCTGCAACGAAATCACATTCAGCCAGGACCTTTTCCGCTCTTTCGCTGATGTCCGAGAGATTGCCTATCGGCGTCGCGACCAGGTAAAGCGTCCCCTTTTCGACGGCGTTGCGTTCGCGCGGCTCACTCATTGCCGTCACCGCACATCCGTATCAGTTCGGATTCGTCTATCACCGGGACTCCGAGCTCGCGGGCCTTCGTCAGTTTGGAACCGGCGTCGGCTCCGGCAACGACGAAAGAAGTTTTTTTGGATACCGAACCCGAGCATTTTCCGCCGAGCGCCTTTATCTTTGCCTCCGCTTCGCTTCTCGTCATCGTCGGAAGCGTCCCGGTGAGAACGAAGGTCAGTCCGGCGAGAAGATCTCCGGCCGGCGCCGCCGTGGCTTCGGTCAGTAGACCGGCCTCGGACAGCCGCAGGCAGAGGGCGCGGTTTTCCTCGTCCTCGAAGAATTCAAGCACGCATCCGGCTGTAACTTCGCCGAAATCGGGCAGGGCGAGAAGTTCCTCACGCGTGACCGACACGCACCTGTCGAGCGTGCGGCAGTATCCGGCAAGCTCCGCGGCGGCGACCTCTCCGATATTTCTTATGCCGAGCGCGTAGAGCAGGCGCTCGAGTCCGGCTGATTTGGATCTTTCAATCGCCGCAACGAGATTGGCGGCCGACGTCTCGCCCATCCGGTCGAGCGCGGATATTTCCTCCGCCTTCAGCGAATAGAGATCGGACACGTCGCCCACAAGCTTTTCCGAGAGAAGAAGCTCAATGATCCGTGGACCGAGTCCCTCGATGTTCATCGCGCCCTTCGACGCGAAATGTTCGATGCTGCGCGAGAGCTGAGCGGGACACGCCGAGTTGACGCAGCGCATCGCGGCGCCTTCGGTTCCCGAAGCGTCGACGTCCCTGAATATTCTGCCTCCGCATACGGGGCAGCGCTCGGGCATCGCAAAGGGCTTTTCGGCTCCGGTGCGCTTCTCCGGGACGGCGGATATTATTTCGGGGATGATCTCTCCGGCCTTTCTGACCCTGACCGTGTCGCCGATCATTATCCCGCGTTCGTTTATGAAATCAAGATTGTGCAGCGTCGCCCTGGATACGGTAGTCCCGGCGAGCCGGACGGGTTCGAGCACCGCCGCGGGCGTCAGGACGCCGGTGCGGCCGACGGCGACGGTAATATCAAGCAGTTTTGTCTCTTTGACTTCGGGCGGATAGTTGTACGCGGCCGCCCATTTCGGCGTCGACGTGCCCTCACCCACGGCGCGCCTTCCGGCGAGCGAGTCGAGCTTGACGACGGCGCCGTCGATGTCGTACGCGAGCGAGTCGCGCATTTCTCCGAGTTCCTCAATCCTCGCGACGATCTCGTCCCTTGCCGACAGAAGCCGCCTCTCGCGAATGACGGGAAGTCCGAGGGCTTCAAGCCGGTCGAGCGCTTCGGTGTGCGACGCCGCGGTGCGGCCGTCGGGGTAGAGCGAACCCGACTGCAGATTGAATATAAAGATTGACAGGCGCCTCTCGGCGGCGATCTTCGGGTCGAGCTGACGCAGCGATCCTGCGGCCGCGTTGCGTGGATTTGCCATAAGCGGCTTGCCCTCCGCCTCGCGCTTCCGGTTGATCGATTCAAACACGGAACGGGGCATGTATACTTCGCCCCGGACGGTTAGGTCGAGCTGCTCGGGCAGTTTCAGCGGAAGCGACTGTATCGTTTTCACGTTCGCCGTGACGTCCTCGCCGGTGACACCGTCTCCCCGGGTCGCGGCCTGTACGAGAATACCTTTTTCGTATCTCAGCGAGCAGGAAAGACCGTCTATCTTCGGCTCGACCGAAAACGCGGCCCCGGGCAGCTGAGATGCGACGCGCGACAGAAACTCGTCGAGTTCGGCTATCGAGAAGACGTCGGAGAGCGAGTCCATCCTCACTTCGTGCGTCACCTTTTCGAAGCGGTCGAGCGGCGCCCCGCCCACCCTCTGCGTCGGAGAGGCGGGATCGGCGTATTCGGGATGCTCCGCCTCGAGCGTCTGCAGCTCCCGGAAGAGCATATCGTATTCGTAATCGGAAATCTCGGGCGCGTCGTCGACGTAGTATTTTTTCGCGTGATAGGCGATCGTGCGCCGCAGGGATTCTATGCGTTCTTTATCAGTCATTTTGGATTCCTTCAGAGAACTTTACTTCCGTTCCTCTTTTTGCCTCTCCGCTTTCCGGACAGGAGCGCCGCCGCTCCGGCGAACAGAGCCGCGGGAAGTCCGGCGGACGCGCGGCAGCCGGAGGACACCGTCTCTTCGGCGCCGGAGGAACTCTCTTCCGCTTCGGTTTCGGTTACGGGGTCGGAGTCTGCGGCGTCGGTTTCGGATTCGGGCGTCGACGCGGGAGGCGGAACGTATCCCTTCTTCGCGATGAAGATGATATTGTGTATTACGTATTTCTGCCCGTCGGCCATCGATGCGGTCAGGTACACGTTTCCCGAATAACCTGTTTTTGAAAGGTCGACGGTCACGTTCCGGCGAAGAAGATATCCGCCCGACACTCCGTCGGCAATTCGCCCCTGAGCGAGAAAGAGAGGGTTCCCGGTATCGTCGGCCGCGACCGAATCGCCGGATACAAGAGCGAAAACCGCCTTTTTGTTTCCTGCGAAGGAGTCGAACTTTTCGGCGACGGAATACTCTATGATCACTCCCGACCAGACCGACAGGTCGATGTTTCCGAGATTCACGGCGTCGCCGTTCCCGGCGACAAGGCATCTCCAGCCGATTTTTGCCGTCTGGTAGGAGTTTTTCGCAAACCGGCTTTTGACCGAAGCCAGATCGAGTATTTCGTACGACGCGATGTTCTGCGAGGTTATCGGAGACGGATTCGCCGGCTCGGTCCCGTCGGGATAGGGGCAGGCCCCGTCCGGCATTCCGTCAAACACCGGAATGATGAAATTGTAGGGCAAATCGAGCACTCCGCCCTCTTTGTACGACTTGTACATCGAGGATGCCCTGCCGTAGGAGCCGAAGATGCTCTGCATATACTGACCCCAGAAGTTGCGCTTGGAACGCGGATCCACGTTGAACTTCTGAAGATAAAAGGTGTTCTGGTAATCGTTGACGTATTTCGAGGTGGCGCGCATCGCTCCGCCGAGAATGGCCTTCCAGCGGGTGTTCCAGGACGGGTCTCCGCCCCATTCGGAGGCAAGCTCGGGAGTTCCGTTCATCGCCTCTTTTACGCCTCCGAGATAGATCTGGAAGTATCCGGTGCCGCCGGCGCCGATGTTGAAATAGTTGTAATATCCGTTATACTTTTTCAGCTCCTCCTCGGTCCATCCCGAGGTCGGGGCGTTTATCAGCTTTCCGTTCTCGCTGCCGGTGATCCTGTTGGAATAATAGTACCAGAGCCGGTCTCCGACGAGACCCGAAATCAGATAGCTGTTTCCGGCGACTCCCTGCTCGTTGCGGACGAGCACGGCGAGATAGACCGGATTTGCACCCGAGCGTCTGCCCGCTTCCATAAAGAAATCGGCGTAGGTCACGTCGGAATACTCGCCGTCGAGCTTCGCGTTCTCCATAAATGTACCGCGGAGCACCGTCTTTACCATATCGACGGTGACGACGTCCGACCATCCGAGATCGTAAAACTGGAAGATCTGCTCCTCGTCGAGGAAGTTGCGGGAGTCCATAAAATAGGACACCGTGTATTTCGAGGCACGGTACCAGCCCGAGTCGTAAAGATTTGCCTCGCGCATGTCGCGCAGCGGGATATACGTGTCGGTCGACTGTACGAGATTGCGCCGCGGCTCCTCGTCGCATTCCATCCGGAGAATATAATCCCAGGTGTATTTTCCGCCGGAAAGTCCGGTCACGTCGAGCTTTTCGAAGGTCCAGGAGGGATGTTTCGCCTTCAGTCCGGCGAGCTTCTCGGCGTAATCGGCGGGCCAGCCGGCGGCTATGAATTCTTCTTTTGTCAAGGGATCCTCCGGCAAATCCCGCGCATCCTCGGCCCGGGCCGGCAAGGCGGGCAGCGACGCGAGTATCAGCGCGGTCAGCGCAAGTACGTCGAATCGGAGTTTGTTTCTGTTCATGAAAGCCCAGTTGAGAAAGCTGTTGCGATACGCCGGCTCCGGACGGCGCCGACAAAAGTCGCGATAATATTTCGGTAATATATATTATACTATGAAAAACCCTTCAGCGCAACCTTTTTGTTGCGGGCAAATCATATTCCGGGCCGCGGAAGAAAATGCAAAAAAGCTCTTGACACGGGGCCGGGAGAGGTGTATAATATTGCCGTAACGGAAATTATTTTCCGTTACGGCAGTTCGCAAGAGGAAAAAAGAATGAAAAGTATAAGCGAAGAGCGGCTTGCCGCGGTAAAAGATTTTATAACGGGTTATTTCGACAGGCGGGGACGGTCCCCGTCGCTCACCGAAATCGCGGCCGGGACGGGCATCGCCCAGACCAGCGTCTACCGCTGTCTGCACGCGCTTGCCGACAGAGGCGATCTGGTATTCGACGGAGGGCGGAGGAACCTGCTTCCGGCCGGCTGCGGGGAAACGGTACGGGTTCCGGTCCTGGGACGCATCGTCTGCGGAATACCGGCATACGCCGAGGAAAATATCGAGGAATACGTCCGGCTGCCGGTTGCGGTATTCGGGAGGGGAGAGTATTTTCTTCTCCGCGCCTACGGGGATTCGATGGTAGGCGCCGGGATATGCGACGGGGATCTCGTCGTCGTCAGCCGGCAGAACTTCGCAAGTCCCGGCGACGTCGTCGTCGCGCTGGCCGGGGACGAGACGACTCTCAAGAGATACTATCCCGAGCCCGAAAAAAAACGGGTGCGGCTGCATCCCGAGAATCCCTCGATGGAGGATATTCTGCTTCCGTCCTGCGAGATCCAGGGAGTTGCGGTCAAGGTGATAAAAGATATTTGACGGACCGCGGCCGGAAGCGCGATGCTTTTCCATGGACATGAAAGAAAAGAGCAGAACCTATTTCTGCATAGATATGAAAAGCTTCTACGCATCGGTGGAATGCGCCGAGCGGGGACTTAACCCTTTCGAGACGAATCTGGTCGTGGCCGACGCGGGGCGCGGGCGGAACGCGCTCTGTCTTGCGGTGACTCCGCGGATGAAATCGCTCGGCGTAAAAAACAGGTGCCGGCTTTCCGACATACCGCCCGGCATAAGATACGAGATAGCGCCGCCGCGCATGGCGCTCTACATTGAATACGCCGCCGACATTTATTCGGTATATCTCGATTATTTCGCGCCGTCGGATATGCACGTTTATTCGATAGACGAGTCGTTTATAGACGCCACCGCCTATCTCGT
>JAGDAM010000387.1 GCA_017959485.1 Clostridia bacterium | reverse complement strand
ATTTCAACATTTTTCAAATAGGTCCCGCTCTTTTTCCTACCCTTTCAAAAAATCATTGACAGATTAACAGGTACCTGTTATAATATTGTCGAAAGCCGGTTTTAAGAGAACAGGGCGGGGAAGTCCCTCGTTGGAAAGAACCCGGCAATCGGGACAGAAATGATTAAAGGGCGTCCCGGTAAAATCTTTTTCAAGGAGGAAACGACCGTGGTAACAAACGAAATGCTTTTCAAAACGCTGATCAGGGCGTGCGCGCATTTGCGCAGAGAGCCGGAGCAGAAACCGGACGAAACCGGGCGTACGACACTGAAGGCAAGGGGATTCGGGAGCATCCTTGACGTTCTGACGAGACACGACGGTATGACGCAGGCGGAAATCGCCTTGAAGCTCGATATGCGGCAGCAGTCGGTTAGCGAGGCGCTTGAGAAGCTTGAGCAAAACGGATACATCCGCAGGGAGCAGTCGCCAGAGAACAGGCGCAAGGCGCTGATCTACGTAACAGAAGAGGGAAGAACGACGCAGAAAGAGCTCAAGGCCCGCCGCGATCAGACGGCAGACGCTTTCTTTTCCTGCCTTTCGGATCAGGAGAAGGATACGTTGTATATAATTTTAAGCAAACTGAACGAAAGGGAGCGCTGCAGATGAAAAAATCGCTATTATCAATTTTGATTACTCTCGCGCTCCTCATTTCCGCGCTCGCCTCCTGTTCACCCGCCGGAGCGCCGGGAGACGCCTCCTCGGTTCCGGAGGGCGGTTCGGAAGAATGTATCGACGGCGAATGCTATATTCCCGAATACGACGACAACGGAAATCAGATATACGCGATCGTTTCCCCGGTCGGCTATCACAACGTTGAAAGTATCGTTCAGGCTCCGCGTCTCGACACGCTCGAGGGCAAGACGATAGCGCTCGTCGGGGGCAGCTTTATGGCGTCGGTCACGCATAACGAGCTGAAAAAATGCATCCTCGAAACCTACCCGACCTGCAAAGTTTACACCTTCAACGAGGTCGGCACGGGCGGCCCGTACTCGGTGTTCAACCCGAGCGCGCAGACCGTGAAATTTCAGAACCGGCTGAAGGAACTCAAGGTTGACGCCGTCATATCCGGCAACTGCGGCTGCGGTCTCTGTACGACAAAGGAGAGCGGATCCGCAATCGCGGCGGAATATATCGGGATTCCGACGGTGACCGTCGGCGCGCCGACCTTCACGGCGCAGATTCATTCCACCGGAGTCAACCGAGGCGTTCCGGTGCTGAGAAGTGCCGAATATCCCGGAGCTTTCGCGTCACACTCAACCGAGGAGCTGATAGCGAACACGCGCAATATCGTCTGGCCGCAGATAATCGATGCGCTCACAAAGGAGATTACGCAGGCGGAAATCGATCTTTACGCGAACGAGGGCGAGCGTCCGTACGACGAGATTATCTATAACGGTTCGTTCGAGGACGTGCAGGACTATCTCTCCTGGAACGAATGGACCGACGGCCTGCCGGTCGTTCCTCCTACCGATGAAAAGATACGGGAGTACCTCAGATTCACGCCGCACGAGGCCGGCGAAGAACTTGGGACCTACGCGCTCGCCTATCGCAAAACGCTGGTGTACACCGTCGCCGCAAACGCCGTAATGTCGGGCGTACCGAAGGAGTTTATGCCGGTATGCGTCGCGATCGTACAGGCGCTGGCGAACGGAGAATGGCGCCGCCCGCTTGCCAGCACGCACGGCTGGTCGCCATACGCCTGGCTCAACGGACCGCTCGCGCGGCAGTTGGGGATAGATAACGGCCAGGGTATGATCAGCGAGGAGAACAACAAATCACTCGGGCGCTTTATCGATCTTGTTATGCTGAATATCGGCGGTTATTACGTAAAAGAAAACCGTATGGGAACCTTCGGTTATCTCACGCCCTGGACCTTTTCCGAAAACGAAGAGGCCTGCCTTGCGATCGGATGGGATCCGTATCACGTTACGCAGGGATACGACCTCAATTCAAACACTGTAACCGCCGCGTCTGCTCTTTTGTGGGGCAACAACGTAACCCCTGCGACTGACGACGCGGAAATAATAATGACGCTGATGGCATGGGATATCACCGAAAAACAGCAGAACGGTCTCGGAAATACCAATCCGCAGGTTTACCGGACGGTGCTGATAACCGAGGACGTTGCGCGGGATCTCGCAAAGAAGTATAAGTCGAAAAGCGCGCTCGAGGACGATCTCATCCTGACTGCGAGACGGCCGCTCTGGATGAGGACGTTTGCGAATTACTGGGCAAACACCGGCAGCCGGCAGTTTGACAGGCGCACGATTGAGCAGCATTATCAGATGCTTCTCGAAGACGCAGCCGAGAAGGCCGAACTGACCGATACGCCCGAGTGGCTGAAGGGATTTGTCGACGACGCTCAGATAATGACAATCGCCACGATGCTCAAGGGGCAGACGCCGCTGCTGATCGCCGGAGACAGCGATCGCAACAAGTTTAT
>JAGDAM010000386.1 GCA_017959485.1 Clostridia bacterium | reverse complement strand
GAATTGGCAAGGGGTTATTACTCCGTTCCTCTTCATCAGGTTAATACAGACGGTGCAGGAACCCTGAAATCGTATGCAACGCTCTATACCGACTTCGATCTTACGCAGATCTCGGTGGCGCCCTCGTTTACGTCGTAGAGTATGTCGGACGCATAGGATATCTCGACTGTGTTGACGATGAGCATCGTCATTGCGGAGAGAGCGGCGCAGAGGATGTCCTCGCCCGAATCCCCGTATCCGGTGTGTCCTGTCTCACGGAAGCCGTAGAAATTGCCTCCGCTTCTGAAAAATACGACCTTTGTCATGTCAGTGCGTAAGAGACTTTCAGCCTTCGATCTTGACGATGTTCAGCTTCGTGTACGGCTGTCTGTGGCCGATCTTTCTCTTTTCGTTCTTCTTCGACTTGTAGGTGAAGACCACAATCTTGCGGCCCTTGCCGCTGCTTACGACCTTGGCGGTCACTTTGGCTCCCACGGCAGCTTCGCCGGCTCTGAACCCGGCCGCGTCAGAGACAGCCTTGACGTTGTCGATCACGATCTCGCTGTCGTTTTCGGCTTCGAGCTTTTCCACGAAAATGGTGTCGCCCTCGCTGACTTTGTACTGCTTTCCGCCCGTTTCGATTATTGCAAACACGAAAAGCACCTCGCTTTCTCAAAGACTCGCTGAATCACGGCGGCGTTTTTTGGGACGCACTTAAAAGAGCCGTACTCAAGCGGCGCTATATTATACAACGTTTTTCGGATATTGTCAATAAAAAAAACGTTTTCCGGTGATATTTTTTCGACAGACGGCCTGTGATATTGCTTTTTACCGAAATATGTGATAAAATATGATATCAAATACGGCAACGCGGCGCCCGGGCGGTATGTACCGCCATTCCGGCGCGGAGGCGGAAGATGTCCTTCCGGATCCGGAAAAAGGACCGGACGGAGCGGGCATCCGGCGGAACAGAGCTTTTCCGCGGATATCTGCCGGGAACGGAAAGGTACGGACGATGAAAGTCACCTGCGAATACTGCGATTCATTCATAGAGGCCGACGGACGCACCGTGTGTCCGATGTGCGGGGCCCCTCTGGGCGAGGCTGTCAGAGCTGCGGAGGAAAAAGCCGCGAGAGAGGCGGCCGAACTCGAGGCGAAGGAGGCTAAGATCTCCGCGGAGCTCGCCGAGCAGGAAAAGCAGCGCGAGGTGCTCTCGATAATCAAGAGCCTCGCCGGCGGGACATTCGGTTCGATGGTCGCATCGGGTGTCGGCGCCGCTATAGGCAGTTCGCTGTTCGGCGGCTCGAGCCGCAGAGGCATTTCGCGCGCGGTGTCGAACCTCGCCGGACGCGGGATAAACCGGGCACTCGGGAACCCGCACGGAAAAAAGCGCAGATAAGTCTGCGTCCATACGGTCATAAACAAACAGGCAGGCCTCATCCTCCGGGACGGGGCCTGCCGATTTTGATTCAGTTTTTCTTTTTCAGCTTTCCGATGACCCTGCCCGAGCAGTAGACGTTCTCGAAGTCGCGGAGCATTATCCTGCCGTATTCGGGGTTGAGCGAGATGAGGCAGTCGCCGCCGAAGATCTTGAAGTAGCCGCTGCCGTCGAGCACGAAGATGCAGGGCTCGCCGACTTCCACGGCGTCGGTATCCTCGACGAGCAGGATGTCGCCGTCGCGGTATTTCGGCATCATGCTGCTTCCGCTGATCCTGACGGCGTAGTCGGCTCTGTCGGTGATCTCTCCCGACGCCACCGAGATCTTCTCGGAAGCGGGAAGGGAGCCGTCGAGGAACTCGCCCGGACCGGCGGAGACGGGAAGCTCGCACAGCGGAATGAGCCGCTTGGCACGCCTTATCGCGTCGCCGTCGCGGTAGCGGTTCGCGGCGGGAGAGGTCAGGATGACGCTTCCGCGGCCGGCCTTTGCGGCGGTCTCGGGGACACCGGCGGCCTCGGCCCTGCGCTCGCGCTCCTTCGAGATTACAGCTGCGACGAGCTCGCGGCCGTATCTGTCGAGCCTGCGGTAATCCTCTATAAGCCTTATCTCCTCGCCGTCCAGAGTGAAGTTGTTGGTGTTCTCGGGAATGCCGCTCACGACGAAATCAAGAGAGACGCCGAGGGCGTCGCACACCGCGACGATGTTCGAGAGCTTGACCGAATCGGACACGCCCGCCAGCATCTTGCTGAGCGTCCCGACCGGTACGCCGGACAGTCTCGAGAGGTTCTCGGTCGTCATCTTCCTGGAACTTTTGAGTTCTTTGATTCGTTCTATATAATCGGGACCTTTGTTCTGCATCGACCTTTCCGCCCGGCGTTTCGGTGGCCGGATTTCCTTTTCTTATATATAAGCGGCGTGCGCTCTTTCCTGTTACGGCATTATTATAGCACATTTTTTCCGATTTGTAAAGAGAAAATCGAAATATTTTCCGGAATCGGAATAAAAAGTGTTGACAAACCGAAAAAACAGGTGTATAATAGTGCCGCAAGGTTCCGAAAGGGGAAAAACAGGAGGTCTGAAATGAACGGAGTAATAGATTTTGATAACGGCGGAAAGAGAAGAGAGACAGGCAGCCGGGGCGTAAGAGGAATCGCGGCCGGCCGGGGCGCGGGTCTTTCCGGAGACGGGCGCCGCATGATGTGCGTAAGGCCCGTGCACTCAAGCGAGAGGAGAATGAACTTCCTCTGCTCGCTGATCGCATTCTTTGAAAAACCGGCTGTGAAGGTCGCGCTCTTCGCGGTCACGGCCGCGGCGGCGGCGGTCTGTTTCGTGCTCTTTGCGGCCTCGCTCGTGAGCGGGAACATGTCGATCGGCAAGGGACTTGTCGCCGCTCCGCTGATCGTCGTTCTGTTCGGCATCACGGCAAAGCTGCTGGCCTGAGTCTCCTGCCGTCAGGCAAATATTCCTTGACTCATTTGATCAGAGAGTATATAATAATGCCGCGCGGCCGGGGCCGCGCGGCATTGTAATACCGTACCGCAGTGCGCGTCGGTAAAGCACTCCCCGGGACACGCGGACTGACCCGTTCAGGCGCGGCGTCCGGGCGCGATACAGGAAGGAAGATAAAGTGGACGCAAAGGAAAGATTTCTGAAATACGTTTCGTTCGGGACGAATTCCGACGAAGAGTCGGACAGCTGCCCGTCGACTCCGTCGCAGCTCGAACTCGGCGGATTTATCGCTGACGAGCTCCGCGCGATCGGTCTGCGCTCCGTCCGCCTTGACGGTGACGGTTACGTTTACGGCTTTCTGCCGGGCGCCGGGAAGCTCGCCGGTGCGCCGGCGGCAGGATTCATATCGCATATGGACACGTCGCCGAGTTCGCCCGGCGACGGGATCCGCCCGTCCGAGATCACATATGAGGGCGGAGACATCCTCCTCGCCGACGGGAGGACTTCGATCACGGCGGAGGATTTCCCCGAGCTCGCGGGGCTGGTCGGAGAGCGGCTCATCGTTACCGACGGCAGGACGCTGCTCGGCTCCGACGACAAG
>JAGDAM010000385.1 GCA_017959485.1 Clostridia bacterium | reverse complement strand
TCCGGGAGCCGGGGTGAATCCGAGGGAACTCGCCTCGCCTTCGGTCCAAACGATGTCCGCTCCGAGCTTGACCGTCTTTCCGGCAAAGTTGTTCGTCTTCGCGAGCGTCGCGAAGAAGGCAAGCTCGCCCTTGGTCGAGATGGTGTACTCGGAGGCGGCCGCGTCGTACCATCCGGTGTCTTCCGGGGCAACGACGTAGTCGGTGAATTCCTCTTCGGCGCTTACGGGAATTCCCGCAGGGATCAGGCCGAGCAGGAAGATCGCCGCGAGCAGGACGGACGCGATTCCGCGCCGCGCTAAACTGTTTTTCATTCGGTTGTCTCCTTTGAACTTGAGAGATTCGAAGTTATTGTGAATAATAATATAAATATAATCAGAAGTGCACGGGAGTTTTCCAGTCGCCGCCCGCGCCGCAGCAGTACATGATCATACGGTGAAGCTGATATTCGTAATCGAAAGTGTAAGGATTTTCCTTTTCGCCTCTCACGAAAGCGGCGAAATCGTAAAGCAGCGCGTCGTATCTCGCAGAGCCCCGGAGGTCGCCCGGAATATCGAGAGCGGTTCGCCGGTCGGCGTAGGTCGCCGAATCCTTTTTCAGCGTCAGATACGCCTTCATCGGACATTCGAGGGGCATTATCTCGTAGGTCCCCTCGCTGCCGCAGACGATAAGCTGCCGGCGGCCGTACCCGTTGACTTCGACCGAGGTCGCCTCGACGAGCGAGACGCCGTGCGGATATCCGAAGAGAGCTCCGGCAAAATCGGGGCAGTCGACGCCGTCGAATCCGGTGCGCCTCGAGAAAGGAACTATCTCATCGGGAACTCCCATCAGCCGGTATACGAAATCGACCATATGGCAGCCGAGGAAGAACATGATCCCGCCCGGCAGGCCGTTTATCCAGCGGCGCTTTTCGGGGCTGTGGCAAGTGTTCATGATCGCGCTGACCGAATAGATCTGCCCCAGTTCGCCGCGTTCGATCCTGGCGAGACAGTCGAGAAACGCCGGGTTGTAGCGGTACATGTACGCCATCTGGAGGACGGAGCCGGTCTTTTTGCAGGTCCAGAGCAGTTTGCCGAACTCCTCTACGCTGCCGCCGGCGGGTTTATCGAGATGGATGTCTATCCCGCGCTCGGCCCAGAACATCGCGTCGCGCACGAGATTGAGATCGTAGCTCTCGACCAGGACCGCGTCGACGCCGCGTTCGAAAAGTTCGTCGCGGCTCATGAACTTTACGTGGCAGTATGGCTCCTTATCCTTTATCGCCGCCTCGCGTTCCGGACTCTCGGCAACCGCTCCGACTATCTCGAAAAGGTCGGGGTGCGAGAGCGCGCAGGCGAGCTTCGCAGAACTGTGATCGTGCCCGGTCATCACGTGACCGAGCCGAATCCTTCCGTCCTTCATCAGAGCCGGCTCCAGTCGAACAGCACGCCCGACGGGAAGTTTCTGTCCTCGGCGAGGCGCGAGAAGACCTCGGGACACTCGACCGGCGAGTGGATCTCAGAGACGAGCACCGAAAGGTCTATCCTCTTGCCCGCCTGAAGGCGCATCTGCGCGGCGAGATCGTCCTGATAGGTCCAGCATCCCGGATAGGAGTCGCGGACCGGGCGCGCGAAATTGTGCGCTCCGATCAGCTGAACTCCGGGGAAATGCACGTCGTGGTAGAGATCCATCACGTCGGGCGTCCGCGTGCAGCCGAGCAGCGCGACGCGTCCCATCGGGGCGCAGCAGCGCAGGGCGCTGTTGAGCGCTTTATAGTTGCCCGCCGCCTCTATCGTGACGTCGACGCCCTTTCCGCCGGTCAGCTTTTTCATAGTCTCCTCGTATCCGGGTTCGGACGGATCGACGGCGTAGTCGGC
>JAGDAM010000384.1 GCA_017959485.1 Clostridia bacterium | reverse complement strand
GGGGGGGAAGGTGTCGCCCGAACGGGCGACGGATGAGGGCCGGTGGATGAGGCGAATCGACGCTGCTTTGCCTTCCCCCGGGGGGAAGGTGTCGGCGAAGCCGACGGATGGGGGGACAGTACCGTCACCGGCACCGTGTTCGCAACGTCAGGAGAGAGTCCCTCTCCGTCAATGATAATCGCTTCCGCAGAAATAATCGAAGAATTCTTCGATTTCCTCTACCGGCATTCCGCTCCTGAAGGCGGGTATTTCGTCAAGTCCCCGGAGTTCAATTATCCGGTTTGCGTATTGCAGAAGCGACATCTGATACAGCAGCCAGTCGCCGTTATCCCTTTGAACGTATGCCTTATCAGGTATTACCAGTTTGTTGTCAACCACCGGAAAAACCGCGAAAAGCGGATCGTATTCAGGTCCCGGAACCGAGGTAAAGCCGGGAGTAAACAGGTAATCATACAATCCGGCAGGGTTCCCCTGAGAGTCGATCCCGGTCAGCTGAGCGCCGCTCGGATCCGACGTGCTCTTTGACGCAAGAAGTTTTACGAATACCAGTGAAGTATCGCCGGGGCGTATCTGCTCCAGAAGTTCCCTCTCTACGTAAAGCTCGCCAAAGTTCCCGATTGCGTCGCCGAGACCGAACCGCTCCCGTTCGTCATACTCTCTCTCGACAGTCGACGCAAAGCACTTAAGGATTGTCACCGAAACCCCGGTATAATCTATAACCAAAGGTGTCATCGTGCCGCCGTACCATAAACCGCGGCTTTCGCTGTAGGTCGCGTCAGTAGGCTCACCCCATCTTATGAGAAAAGCGTTCATTTTCCTCCAGGCCTGCGGATAGATCGAGGGCTCGCCGCCGCTTGAAACGACCGAATCCGTAGTTACAACCGAAGGTTCGGTTTGAGCGGGAGCCGTGCCCTCGGTCAGCGAACCGGTCTGCCCGGGTTCGCGATCATGCGGTCGGTTCAGCGGGCCTGCCGTTCCGATTGCGATCATCACTCCGATAACCAGAATTACCGGAACCGCGGAATAAAGAACGGTTTTGGCCTTTCTTTTTCGCTCTTTTTGCTTTTTTACCAGTTCACCCGCTTTTTCGCGTATCGACGTGAGCGTTTCATCGTAGGATTTCATATTTTTCCTCCTGAGTTATTATTGCCCGTAACGCCTTTTTGGCGTTATACAGCGCGTCGGAGACCGCCCGGGGCTTTTTCTTCAAAAGCTCCGCGATCTGGTTTACAGAAAATCCGTCTAAGAAGTGCAGATGCAGGATCAGGCCGTAATCGTGAGGCAGCTCGTCCAGAGCTTTGTGCAGCGCGACTTTTCTTTCATCCAGATAGATTTCGTTCAGAACCCGGTCTGAAGATTCCGCGGAGGCATAGTCCGCGTTCAGCGCGGAAGCGCTCCGCCTGTCCCGCTTTTTTATGAAATTGAGAGCTTTGTTTTTCGCAATAGCGTAAAGCCAGGTTTTAAATCCGGCGCCCGGGGTAAACCGCGGTTTTTTGACGTAAAGCAGAACAAAAACGTCTTCCGCGATTTCTTCCGAATAGTGAAAGTCCCCTACGATACGATTAATGAAATCGATCAAACCGTTTCTGTAAGCGATTACAATTTCGGTAAAGCCGGCTTCATTACCCGCAAGAAACGCAAGATATCTCTCGGACCCGTCATCAATCATATTCAGCCCCCGACAGTTGAGGCAATGACCGGATTATCTCCGAGTCAGGAACGCGGACGTTTATCATGATCATTTCGCCTTTCGTTTTGTCCGACGCATTCTCGTCTTCACTTATTAAACAACCGTTTTACAGAAATCTCGAAGAAAACCCGAAAAAAGTATAAACCATCCGTCTCACGGACCGATTTCGACGTAAATCCCAGAGGGAAATATTTCCACCGCAGTGCGCGAAAGATCGAAAAGCAGCGACGGACGGACGGCCCCCGCGGTCAGAGACGCGATCTGATCCGGCTTGTAAAGCATTATTCTGCGAGCGTCGGAAACGGGAAACGTGCAGGCGCTTTTGATGACCGGACCGTGCAGCCCCGCCAGAACCGTCGTTTCTTCGTCGATTTTCAGATTCGACGCAATCTCGAAAGACTCCCACGACGATCTCCCGAACCAGACTATGCTGCGGCTTCCCGAGCGCAGCGAGAAGGCGAGCACCGGGTGCGTGGATCTGTCTATCCTCAAAGGGCCGGACAGGCAGAGCGTGATTCCTCCGAAAACGTCGATATCCTCAAAGGATGAGTAAACGAATGCCGGAACTCCCGCGATTTCCGCCGCGTCGGCCAGCGAAAGAGCGACCGAGGCGTCTTTTGACGTCACCGGTTCGGGCAGATAAACCGAACGCACTTTGTGCTCGGACACGAACCTCGATACAGTACCGATATGCCTCACGTGATAATGCGTCAGAACGAGAGCCGCGGTCTCGGTCGCCCCGAGCGAGGCGGCCGCCTCATACGCAGCCGACACCGGAGAGTAATTTCCCGCCGAGATATCGATTATCACCGCCTTCCCTCCCCCGGCTGCGCAGAAGGCCTCGCCGTTTCCGACGCTCAGCGAAACGCATCCGACCCTTGCGGGATACTGGACGCCGTCGGCAAATATTAT
>JAGDAM010000383.1 GCA_017959485.1 Clostridia bacterium | reverse complement strand
TGAAAAAGGATACCCGGAGCGCAAGATAGGTGTTTACGAAGAGTTTGGTCGCTTCGGCTTCGGTCGGCTGCGTGAAGAGGACCGGAACGTCCTCTTTCTCGGCTCCGTCTACAAGAAGGGAGGCAAAGACTTCGGCACGGGCGCGGTTTGCTTCGCTGCTTCCGACAATGATTCTGCTCGGATAGAGATTGTCGTAGAGAGCTTTTGATTCGCGAAGGAATTCGGGGCTGAAGATGATATTGTCCATCCCCGTCTTTCTGCTTATCGATTCGGTGTAGCCAACCGGAACCGTCGATTTGATAACGACGGCCGGCTTTTCTTTTTTATCGGCCGTGGCCTCCGCGATCAGGCCTAGAACCGCCTCAACCGCTTCGCAGTCGAAGCAGTTGGTCTTAGGATCGTAGTTCGTCGGAACGGCTATGATAATGACGTCGGCATCCCCGTATGCCGCATGAGCGTCTTTTGTGGCTCTCAGGGACAGACCGAGCTCGTCGTAGCGTGAAAGGTAATCCTCAATGCAGTCGTCCCTGATAGGGCTTTTCCGGGCGTTTATGAGGTCTATCTTTTCCTGAACGATATCGACGGCGACAACGTCGTTGCGGCGGGAGAGCAGTACCGCGAGCGACATCCCGACGTATCCGGTCCCGGCGACGGCGATTTTTTTCCGGGGCAGTCCGCTGAACTTCTTTTCGGGCGCCTCTGTGACGTCATCGATCCCGATGCCGAGCACGCCGCAGAGAGCTACGAACTGATCCGCCGAGGGAATGAATTTTCCTTTCTCAAGTTTTGAAATGAGCGAGCGGTTGATGCCCGCTGCTACGGCGAGGGCGTCCTGCGTAAGCTTTTTCGCCTTTCTCGCTTCGAGAACCGCTTTGGCGAGCCGTTCCGGGGACAGTTTTTTCATAATCTAAATAATCCTTCCGTTTGTTACCGAGAGTAACAATCTGTTCTAAATAATTGACATAATTATATCATAATTGTTTCTTTTTGTCAAGTTATTCGTCGATTTGCGAAAAAACGTGACTATATCCGTCTCCTGTGGTAAAATAATGAGGCAATACTAAATATAGTCGGGAGGATTATCCTCTGATGAAGAAAACAGTCACATTCGGCGAGATCATGCTCCGGCTGGCGCCGGAGGGATATTACAGATTCTTTCAGAACGACAGGATGCAGGCGACTTTCGGCGGAGCCGAAGCCAACGTCGCGGTGTCTCTCGCGAATTTCGGAGACCGGGCCGCATTTGTCACCAAGGTCCCGGCTCACGCCGTCGGACAGGGCGCCGTCGATTCGCTCCGCTCGTTCGGAGTCGACACTTCGTTTATAGCAAGGGGCGGAAACCGTCTCGGAATCTATTTTCTTGAAAAGGGATCCAATCAGCGCGGAAGCGTCTGCATCTACGACAGGGCCGGCTCCGCGATCGCCGAGGCGTCCCCCTCGGATTTTGACTGGAATGATATCTTGGACGACGCCGGATGGTTCCATTTCACCGGAATCACTCCCGCGCTGTCGAAAAACGCGTTCCTTTGCTGTCTCGACGCCGTACGGGCGGCGAAAGAGCGGGGAATTACCGTTTCCTGCGACCTGAACTACCGCGGAAAGCTCTGGAGCAAAGATGCGGCCCGCGAGGCGATGGGCGAGCTCTGCCGCTGCGTCGACGTCTGCATCGCCAACGAGGAAGACGCCAAGTCGGTCTTCGGGATCGAGGCGACGGGCACCGACGTCTATTCGGGAAAGATCAACAAAGAGGGATATATCGAAGTCGCCGAGAAGATGATCGAAAAGTTCGGCTTTTCGGCGGTGGCGTTTACCCTGCGCACCTCGATATCCGCGTCGGTAAACGACTGGACGGCTATGCTGTACGACGGAAAGGACGCCTTCTTCGCCCGCGAATATCATATATCCGATATCGTCGACCGGGTGGGCGGCGGCGACAGCTTCGGCGCGGGGCTCATCTACGCGCTGAAGAACGGTTACGACAAACAGAAGGCGATTGAATTCGCGGTCGCGGCTTCCTGCCTGAAGCATACCATTGAAGGAGACTTCAACCGGGTGACGCTCGCCGAGGTCGAGAAACTGATGTCGGGCGACGCGTCTGGGAGAGTAAGAAGATAACTGACGCGATAACAGCAATCCGCACGGTCCGTGAAAGCGAACCGTGCGGATTATTTCATTTGAGAGAAATAATTATTGAGTTCTTTAAGCCGGAATCACGCTTGCCTCCCGGATGGGGCACGCTTCGTGTTCGGCGAGCCGGGGGCGGCCGCGAAGGCGGTGTATTATTTTGCCTTCCCCGAAGCGGGGATGCCTCGCCTACGGCGAGCCTGGGGGACCGGCTTTTGCCTTCCCCTCCGGGGAAGGTGTCGCCCGTCCGTGGACACCGTGGCTCGCCGCAGGCGAGGTGTGCATCTGCAGGGGAAGGCATTGTCAGCGGTTATCTGTCTGACAGTGCCTCTGACATAAAAAAATCGTTCGAAAAAAGGCGATTGAAAAACTCGTTTCACGATTTTTTCAATCGCCGTCGAGCGTTTGCTCGGCGCGAGACCGCGCCGTTTTTGCCCGCTAATTTTGCGTTTTATACTGTTTTTGCAGCAAAAAACGCAAAGCTCGCGCAAAAATCGCGGTTTCCCGTCCGCGGTTTTTGCGGGGCTGTAAAAAAAGTTGACTTTTTTTACAGCCCCTGTGTATATGTCAATATTTATTGTCGGTTAGCGATTGTTATACGGGTTATTATCCTTAGCGGCGATTTCAAGCGTTAAACGCGAGGCAAGGTAGCAGCAGAACCAGAGCAAAGCTATCGAAAGATAGTGAATCCCGACCTCGCCCC
>JAGDAM010000382.1 GCA_017959485.1 Clostridia bacterium | reverse complement strand
CTCGTTTTCCGTCTTCCGGGATCTTATTTGGATTCCGGCTTCTTTCCCTTGGAGGACTTCTTGGCGGCAGCCTCGAGCTCCTCTTTGGTGGGAACGAGCGTGATCACTGCCATCTCGGCAGCGTCTCCGCGGCGGGGACCTGTTTTGTAAATGGCGGTGTAACCTCCGTTTACGTCCTCATAGCGGGGCGCGATCTTCTCAAAAAGATCGGTCACGACACTTTCTTCGGTGATATATGAAAGAGCGGCGCGGCGGCTGGCAAGCGTATTCTGTTTGCCGAGTGTGATCATTTTCTCCGCCACCGAGCTCACTTCTCTGGCTCTGGTCGCAGTTGTCTCGACCTTGCCGTATTTGAAAAGATAGGTGACAAGCCCCCGCAGCATGGCGTTTCTGTGAGCTGTGGGCCTGCCGAGTTTTCTTGCTCCGGGCATTTATTAATCCGTTCCTTTCCTCCGCCTTCCGGCGGACGCAATTACTTTTGATAAGACGTGTCGGGTAAGACGTTCACTCGTCTTCTTTCTTGAGCGACAGACCGAGGGATTTGAGCTTGAGGACTATCTCTTCAAGCGACTTGTTCCCGAGGTTGCGGACTTTCTTAAGTTCGTTCTCGCTCTTCGAAACGAGGTCTTCCACGGTGTTAATGTTTGCCCGTCTCAGGCAATTGGAGCTTCTGACCGAAAGGTCAAGGTCTTCAACGGTCATCTCGAGAGCCTTCTCCTTTTCGGGAGCCGGCTTCGGATCAATGATAAGCGTCTGTGCCGCGGCATCGTTGAGCCCGACAAAGAGCATGAGATGTTCGTTGAGGAACTTGGCTCCGAGGGCGACTGCGCCGACCGCATCGATCGTGCCGTTTGTGCGCACATGGATGGTCAGCTTGTCGTAATCGGTGATATTGCTTCCCACACGGGTGTTCTCGACGTGATAGCTCACGTTGTAAACAGGTGTGTAGAACGAGTCCGTATAGATCAAACCCACGGGAGCGCGGTCGCGTCCTCCGGCGTGGAGGATCTTGTTGCGGTCCTGTGAAACATATCCGCGGCCCTTTTCGAAGGTGAGTTCCATGCGGAAGTGGGCGCCTTCGGCGAGAGTGGCGATATGGTGGTCCGGATTGAGGATCTCGATATCGGCGTCCTGTCTGATGTCTCCGGCAGTCGCTTCAGCGGGTCCGTTCACCTCGAGGACGACCGTCTTCGGGTCATCGGTATGGAGCTGGGCAACTATCCCCTTGACATTGAGGACTATTTCGGTCATATCTTCGGTAACACCGTCAAGCGCAGTGAATTCGTGCAGAGCTCCGTCGACCTTGATGCTGGTGACGGCGACTCCGGGCAGAGAGCTGAGCATTACTCTGCGCAGCGAATTGCCGAGCGTCGTGCCGTATCCGCGTTCAAGGGGCTCAACCTCAAAGGTGCCTTCCCTGCCGTCTTCGCTCACGATCTTCGTTACGATTTCAGGCTTTATATCAATCATTCCGGTTATACCTCTTTCTTTTATGTTGGATCAGGCGGCGGCGCCGCCGACGACAGAAGTGTGATAATCGGTATTATTTTGAATAGAGCTCGACGATAAGCTGTTCGTTGCAGTCGAATTCTATGTCGTCTCTCGCGGGCAGGGCGATGACCTTGGCCGTGGCGTTCTCAGCGTTGACTTCAAGCCACTTGGGAGCGTTCTTCGAAGCGATAGCTTCGATAAGAGCCTTCACGGAATCCTTCTTCTTCGAATAATCGCTTACACCAATGACATCCCCGACCTTAACCGAATAGGAAGGGATATTGACTTTCTTTCCGTTTACGGTGATGTGATCGTGGAGAGTCAGCTGACGCGCGGCGCTGCGGCTCGGTCCGAATCCCATGCGGTATACGGCGTTGTCAAGTCTGCGCTCGAGAAGAACAAGCAGGTTCTCACCGGCCATGCCTTCCTTGGCTTCGGCTTTGAGGTAGTAATTGTGGAACTGGCGCTCAAGAACTCCGTAGATCCTTCTCACCTTTTCCTTTTCACGAAGCTGTCTGCCGTACTCTCTGAGTTTCTTCTTGGCCGCTCCGTGCTGTCCAGGAGCCGCGGGGGCGGTATCGCGTCCGCGGGCACCTGTCTCTACTCTGTCAAACGGGCATTTTCCCGAGGAGCAGCGATCGCCCTTAAGAAAGAGCTTGGCGCCTTCTCTGCGGCACTGCTTGCAATCGGGTCCAGTATATCTTGCCATGTTTTGTGGTTCCTCCTCCTGTGTTTTTCGGATCAGACGCGGCGGCGCTTCGGGGGTCTGCAGCCGTTGTGCGGCACCGGTGTCATATCTTTGATAAGAGTCACCTGCAGTCCAACCGCATCGAGCGCGCGAATAGCGGATTCGCGTCCCTGACCCGGTCCTCTGACATAAACTTCAACTGACTTGAGTCCGTGTTCCATAGCTGCCTTGGCAGCGGTCTCGGACGCCTGCTGAGCCGCAAAGGGGGTGGATTTTCTCGAACCTTTGAATCCGAGTTCACCGGCTGAAGCCCACGAAATGACATTTCCGTCAGAATCGGTGACGGTCACGATGGTATTGTTGAAGGTCGCGCGGATATGTACCTGGCCGAACGGTATATTCTTGCGTTCGCGGCGTTTCTTTATGACCTTCTTAGCAGTAGCTTTAGCCATTAGCCTTCTTATGCTCCTTTCTTCTTGTTCGCGATGGTCTTAACGGGTCCCTTGCGGGTCCTGGCGTTGGTCTTTGTCCTCTGTCCGCGAACCGGAAGACCTTTTCTGTGTCTGATTCCGCGGTAGCAGTTGATCTCGGTAAGACGCTTGATGTTGAGGCTGACGTCGCGTCTGAGGTCGCCCTCTACGACGTAGTTGTTCTCGATCTCGTCACGAAGCTTCGCGACTTCGTCTTCGGTAAGATCCTTGGCGCGGGTGTTGGGATCGATCCCGGTCTTTGCGAGAATGTCATTCGCACTTTTGCGTCCGATACCGTAAATGTAGGTAAGGGCAATCTCGACGCGCTTGGCGTTGGGAATGTCTACACCAGCTATACGAGCCATTCTGTTTATCCTTCCTTTTTCCTGTTGTGTGACACGTCAGCCCTGGCGCTGCTTATGCTTCGGGTTCTCACAGATGACCATGACCCGGCCGTGTCTCTTGATGATCTTGCACTTGTCGCAGATCTTTTTTACGGATGGCTTAACTTTCAACGTATCTCACCATGCCTTTCTCTGTTTTTTCTTGGCTTTTGAATCTGTCCCGGCGTCACTTCGTGCGCCAGGTGATCCTGCCCTTCGTGAGATCGTAGACCGAAACCTCGACCTTTACGTGATCTCCCGGGAGGATCCTGATATAATTCTGGCGGAGTTTGCCCGATATGTGGGCAAGCACCGTGTATCCGTTGGGCAGCTGTACTTTGAACAGCGCGTTGGGCAGAGCCTCGATGACCGTGCCCTCGAATTCGACAACATCGTCTTTAGGCAGAGTAATCACCCCTATCTTAAAATCAGATCTGACCGCACGGGTATCCCGTCAGTCATACACAGCGGTGAGGATCACCGGACCGTCTTCGGTCAGCGCCACCGAGTTTTCGTGATGTGCGGAAAGCCTGCCGTCGGCGGTCCTCACCGTCCAGCCGTCTCTCCTGTCAACGGTCACTTCGCAAGTGCCGGCGTTCACCATCGGCTCGATGGCAAGCGTCATGCCCACCTGGAGCCTCGGACCGCGACCGGCCGTTCCGTAGTTCGGAACATCGGGATCCTCGTGGAGCTCGTGCCCCACGCCGTGACCTACGTATCTGCGGACCACGCTGAAGCCTTCGGATTCGACTTTAGTCTGAATCGCGCTCCCGATGTCTCCGAGACGTCCTCCGGCAACGAATGCGGCGGCGCCGCATTCGAACGACTCGCGCGTCACGTCGATCAGGCGCTGCGCCTCCTCGGATATCCTTCCGACGGGCACGGTCCTCGCCATATCGCCGGTGAAGCCGCGATAGAAGGCGCCTACGTCGATCTTGACTATGTCGCCTTCGTGAAGTATCCTTCTCCTCGAAGGAATGCCGTGGATCACTTCGTTGTTGACGCTTATACACGCAGACCCCGGGAACCCTCCGTAACCGAGGAAGGTCGGGCGGGCGCCGCAGTTTTCGATGCGGTGGCGGATCACTCTGTCGAGATCCCAGGTCGAGATGCCTTCTTTTACGGCCTCGACCGCCGCTGCCATCGCCTCCGCGGTTATCCTGCCCGCTTCCTTCATTTCGGCTATCTGCTGCGGGTTTTTAAGCGAAATCATTTACTGTTTGTTCTCCGTTCCGTTCATGAGAGCCTGTCTTACAAGCTCCGTCGTGTCCTCGACTCTCTCCTGTCCCTCCACGGTGATCAGAAGGCCCTCGCCGCGATAGTATCCTATCAGCGGTTCGGTCTGCCGGTGATACGTTTCAAGTCTCGACAGAACCGTTTCCGGCTTGTCGTCGTCTCTGATATAGAGCTCCTTGCCGCATCTGTCGCAGATCCCTTCGACTTTAGGGGGCAGGTAGTCGGTATGGTAGGACGCGCCGCATTCGCAGAACCGTCTTCCGCTCATTCTGCCGACGATCTTTTCGTCGGGGACTTCGATCGTCAGCACGGCATCGATCTTTATCCCCAGCCGCTTCAGGGCCTCCGCCTGGGCGATGGTCCGCGGGAAGCCGTCGAGGACAAAACCGTGCCTGCATTCATCTGATTCAAGATATTCCCTGATAATGCCGATCACTATGTCGTCGGGAACAAGAGCTCCGCTTTCGACATACTGTTTTGCCGTGAGACCGAGCTCGCTGCCCGATCTCATGGCATTACGGAGGATCTGTCCCGTCGAGATGGCGGGGATGCCCTCCCGCTCCGAAATCTGTTCCGCCTGTGTGCCTTTTCCCGCACCGGGGGCACCCAACAGTATCAGATTCATTGCTTTTTTCCTCCCGGAGCCGTATCAGCCGAAGATGCCCTTTATCTGGGACTTTCCGTAGCTTCTGAGAGCCACCTGAGCCTCCAGATCATGAACAAGTTCGATGATAACGCCTACAACGATCAGCAGAGAGTTTCCGCCGAATGCGATTCCGGCAAGAGTCGTGCTGTTCGGGTTGATAAGGTTGTTGATTATCGAGATGAGGATCGGGAGTCCCGCCACGATGCAGAGGAACACGGCGCCGATCAGCGTGATCCTGTTCAGAATCTTCTTGATGTAGGCCACCGTCGGTCTGCCCGATCTGATCCCGGGTATCGAACCGCCGTTTTTCTGGATATTGTTGGCTACTTCGACAGGGTCAAACGAGATCAGGATGTAGAAGAACGAGAAGACCACTATCAGAGCCATATATATCAGGAAATACAGCCAGGTGTTGTAGTTGAAGTATTTTTCCATGAACGTCTGGAACTTGCCGCCGGTGAAGGAGCCGATGGTCGCCGGGATCGAGACGATCGAGCTGGCGAAGATGATGGGCATGACGCCCGACATGTTCAGCTTGATCGGCAGGTTCGAGGACTGACCGCCGTACATCTTGCGTCCGACGACGCGTTTGGCGTAGAGGATCGGGATGCGGCGCTCGGAATTCGTGAACCATACGATGAAGACAGTCATCGCGAGGGTGATGCCGAGCGACAGGACGGCGAGCAGTATGCCCCACCACTTGAATCCCTTGAACAGAGTCGAGAAGCCGTTCGCTTCGCTGAACATCATTCTCCAAACCTGCCACAGAAGAGTGGGGACTCTGGCGATGATGTTGGCAAAGAGGATCATCGAGATACCGTTGCCGATACCGTGTTCGTTGATCTTCTCGGCCAGCCACATGATTATCGCGGCGCCGGCGCAGTAGCAGACGATGAGCACGAGCTTGCCGAACCAGTTGATGCCGGAAACGAGCATGCCGTAGGAGTTCATGATCTGCATATAGCCGTAGGCGGTGATTATCGCCAGCACGACGGTCGCGTATCTTGTGATCGAGTTGATCTTCTTCCTGCACTCTTCACCGTCCTTGGACAGCCGCTGAAGAGCGGGGATCGCGACGGTAAGGAGCTGGATGACGATCGAAGCCGTGATGTAGGGGGATACCGAAAGTGCAAACAGCGTTGCTTTTCCGAACGCGTCGCCCGAGAGGATGTTCATGTACTGAAGTATCGATCCCGCGGCGAAGGTGTTGAAGGAATCGAGCGCGGCCTTGCTGACGTAAGGAAGCGGGACTGAGGCGCCGAGACGGTAGATCAGAACGATGAGGAGCGTAAACAGCATTTTCGCTCTCAGATCTGTGATCTTCCAGGCGTTCTTAAAGGTCGCAAACATCCTTACACCTCCTCGGTGGTCCCGCCTGCAGCCTCTATTTTTTG
>JAGDAM010000381.1 GCA_017959485.1 Clostridia bacterium | reverse complement strand
CGAAGCGGAAACCGGTACGAAAATGGCCGGCAGGATGCGTGCGGTGAATGGCGCGGTATTACCCCTACAGGCGTAAAATGAGCCGTCAAGACGCGTGCGTCGAATTGTGCGGTATTGCCTTAAATAGTCGCAAAAAACCGAGCGTTTTTCCACACTTCGGCGCAGGGGCGGCTCCGCTCCGCGGAATACCCCCGAGGCGCCGAAGGAGCAGGCAACTCCGCGGCGCGGGATGCGTTCGCGAAGTCGAATTGTACGGTGTTTCCGGAGGAGTAACGAATGAGAAGAAAAAACCTAATCCTGATCTCACTTCTTCTCCTGTTCGCGCTCGCGGTCGCCGGCTGCGGCGGCACGAAAGAGCCGGAGAACGGTCAGGAACTGATCGGGCAGATCGAAAAGACCGCCGCCTTCTGCAAAAAGAGCGGCGACAGTTTCGACGGGCTGACGATGGAGGAATCGGCGGCGTACTGGTACGGATACGCCGGCGCCGCGCTCGGATCTCTTCGGCTCGCGGCCGAAAAGATACTCTGGCTGCGCGGCGAGGGCGACAGCTTCGCCTCGCTCGCCGAGGGAAGCCGGTTTACCGATTTCTCCGATCTCGAGCGCCTTTCCCCGTCGTCTCCGTACGCATGGTATTTCGACGGACTGATCTATGACGTTCAGGGAATTAAAGATGAAGCCGAGGCGCGCTACGCAGCCGCGTCGTCCATGCTGAACTACCCCGACGAACCGTTCGATTTTCACTTTCTGAAGGATATGCCGATCGACTCGCTGTATTCGCTCCGGGACCGTCTTCGCGCCTCGGAAGACGAGCTTTACGAGGTTTTCGATCCCGAGCTTTCGCCTCTTCCCGCCGATCCGGTTCTCGGGCGTCCCGAATATCTGATCTCATACGTTATAGTCCTGACCGGGGAGGGAAAGTACGAAGACGCGCTTCCCTTCGCGCGAGAGCTGATAAGGATAGCCCCTTTTGAAGAGGTCAACTGGAAAAGCGCGGTCCTGACCGCGGTTTCGGCACAGGACGCCGTCTCCGCGGGCCTGTGGCTGCGGGAAGGTCTCGGCTATCATCCCGAGAGCAAGGATCTTCTCGATCTGAAGCGCTCTCTTGACGAGGGCTTCGGGGAGGAATGACGGCAATGAAAAAAACACTCAGATTCATTTTAATCACGGCGGCCTCCCTGCTCCTGCTCCTTACAGTCGCCGTCCCCTGCTCCGCCGACGGGAGTCTGCGTTATATCTTTATGATCGACCGCGCGGACGGAAACCCGAACGACACACCGCCCAAAACCGCGAACCTTTTGCTCGGAGATCTGTCCTTCAAGGGCCTGCTCTACCCGCCGGTGCTCAAAACGCTCTCGCGGGAGGAACTCGACGCCCTCGTCGAGGAGACGATGAAGCAGTTCGGGATCGACGAGGAAGAACTCGAAACGCTCGCATACTGGGGGGCTGACCTCAACTGGAACTTAGGCAAGCAGGCGCTGGAGAAGGCATACAGGATCTATTCGAATCTGCTTCCGGGAGCAGCCGGAGACGTCGCGGGTTCGGCCACTCTCATTTACGACGGTTATCAGAGCGTCGGAAAAGACAAGGAGGAATTCCTGTCGGTCGCCAGGGGCGCAGGCAATCTGGTGCTGACGCACGAGATCGGCAAAATTGACGGCTCAAAGCTGAAAAAGCTGAAAAAACTGCCCGGATACGGTGGTTTTGCCATAGGAACCATGCTCGCCGCCGAGGAGGCGCTCAGCACCAAGCAGTACGATCAGTTCAGAGAAAAATCCGAAAAGAACTTCCAGAAGGCCGCGGAATTCTTCTCAGTACTTGTCAAGAAGGTCAACCGGCTTCTCGAGGAAAAGAACAAGGATCACCCCGGAGGAAACATAAGCTTCCTTCCGGTCACCTCAAAAGTAAGAGACAAAACGATATACGGTATCCCTGGATTCACGGTCGCATACACTCTGTCCGGGAGTCTGTACCAGGAGGTCCAGACCGGCGGGGATCCCACCTATCTTCAGGATCCGCGCGGGATCTATTCGGGCACGCTTTATCTTTCGATCGAGGTTGAAGGAATGGATTCTCTCGACTATGCCTTCGTCGAAGGATGCTGCCTCCCGAACGGGGAGCTCAACGAGACTGCCGACTGGAGGCAGATCCTCAAGCGCTTCCCCGACAGACCCGAGATCAGGAAAACCCTGCTCGCGGCTTTTATTGACAGGACGGTCTCTCCCGCGAAGCTGACACGCAATCTTTCGGGAGAATTCACAGTGACGATCACTTCGGAGAACGGTCTGGGCAAGGCGCAGCTGTCGGGAGCTTTCAACTCACTTTCCGACGAGACCGACTTTCAGTTCTCGCATTCGATCTTTACACTGTTCCTGGCACCGAAAGCCATAGAGACCCCGAACGGGCCCGAGAACCTCGGTCAGCCGCAGTACAACGTCATTCTGACAAGCGTCCCCGGAGCCGGTCTGTCCCAGATCCACGTCCGCGTTACCGACGCCAACAGAGCGGCCACCGTCTCGGATGACACGACCTATACCGAATTTTCGGGAGACGGAAGAGCTCTCGTCATTCCGGTATCCAAACAGGGAGACGTCTTCGATCAGCTGCCCTATCCTCCGGGTATTATCATCACAAAATAAAGACACCGATCAGCAAGGAGCAGAAAAATGAAAAGAGTTTTGATACTTGTCCTTTCTTTATCGCTTCTTCTGTCTCTCGCCGCCTGCGGAGGCAGCGGAAAGAGCGATGAAACTCTTGCGCGGCGCGACGACGATACGACCGTACCGGACGGTCCGGTTTCGCAGCAGGGAGACGACAGCGGCGCTCAGGGAATCCGGGATACCGTTCCGATCACCTTCGAAGTGATAATGCAGTACGCAACCACCGGCGACAAAAGCATCTTCACCCCGCACGTCCTGACAGCCGCCGAACAGCAGCAGCTGCGCGCAAGCGTAGAGGCAAACGGGGGACAGGTGACCTTCGATCCCGACGGAACGATAAGGATCACAGGAAGCGGAACAACCCGGCTGACCGTTCTCCCCGACGGATCGGTCGAAGGAGTCGACGACGACGGAAAGCCGTTCGGTTTTGCGGTCGACGGGAACTGGCCGGACACCGAACTCGGACGTTCGGTACCGAAGGCGGATTTTAAAATTGGAATGACTTCCGACGAGGGCGATATACTCACCGTCTCCTTCACGGGCGTCACGATCGAAGCGGCTGCCGAATACGGAAAGAAACTCGCCGAGTCCGGATTTACCGCCGACGCGGCCGAGACCGACCTTCGCGATCGGGGGATCTACTCCTATTCCGGAAGCAACTCTGACGGAATCAGAGCGGAATTCGTCTTTATGGACTCCGCCGGCACCTACACCTGCGGACTGGTTGTCGAAAAGCCCGGATCTGCCGACGAGACTTCGGCTGACGATTATCCGTACCAGCCGGGCACGTCCGCCTCTCAGACCGGCGCCGAAATACCCCCGGAATTTGCGTTTCTTTTCCCGGGCGGGACCGGTTCCTACCGGATTATTGACAACAATACCTTTATCTCCGCCGAAAAAGAGAACGCCACTCTCGGAGACGCCCGCGGTTTTTCCGAGCTCTGCCGGAATAACGGATTCACCGAAAACACTCTTCAGGAATACAAGGGTCAGGACGGAAGCGACGTTCATTTCTCGGTCTATACGAAGGGCGGGCTCGAGGTGCATATCTCCCTTAATCTGCTCGGGAATATGATTGCCGTCGACATGTTCGAAACAGAAGCGCAGGGGTCGGCAGAGATGCCGGCCGGCACCGACTCATGGCCTCTGTCTGGACCTCTTGCAAAGCTCCCGAAGCCCGATTTCGGAAACGGTTTCACAATCACCGAGGCGCAGGAGAGCATCACGGTTACGGTGACCGGAGCCGCCGCTTCGGATTTTTCGGGTTACGTCGAAAAAATGAAAGCCGCAGGTTTCACGTTCGAGCCGGATTTTGAGGACGGACCGGATATCAAGCTGTACGAAGCCGCAAACAGCGAAAAATATAACGCCTACGTACAGTTCGCCTACGGTTATTTCTCGATCGGAATCGGGAAAATGCCCGAATGACGGTCAATAATTCGAAAAACGATTATTAAATAACGAAAATAAAACGGAGGAAAACCAATGGGACTCTTAGACAAACTGTTCGGAAACGACAAGGACGCCAAAGCAGCGCTTGAATTCCTGAAAACCTTCGCCGCGGAATCAAAGAAAAGCCAGCCGCAGCAGTCCGCTGCGGAAAAAAAGGAAGAGGCAAAACCCGCTCAGCCGGCCGCTCCCGCTGAGAAAAAGCCGTCCACCACCCCGATCGGACGCTCCTGGGGCGAGGATATGCCCGACGAGCCGAACCAGTTCAACTTCAACGGAACCTACGTCGAGTACTTTGAAAACATCTTCGCGGAGGAGTTTTCGGAATACACGACCGAATAGAAGATCAACGACAAGGGAAAGAGAATCACCTACACCTTCAGAGACGGAACGAAAACCGCCCTTGTTCTCGAGCTCTTCAAATCAAACTGCGAAGCAACAGCCCTCCGCAGAAAATGCGAGGCGGAAGGAATTCCCTATCTTCGCTATTACGTCGATTACGAAGGCTGGTGGAACGCCCGCTCGTACGTGGTCGAACGCACCCGCAAAGCCCTGAAGGGCTGAAGCATTTGAAAAGATCCCGCTTCGGCGGGGTTTTCAGGCGGCCTCGGCGCCGCCGGGCAGAAAGAGAACGCTTTGCGCCTGCGGGGGACCCGGCGCGGACCTGAAAACGGCTTCACAGGCAGCCGGTCCGCGTACGGTCCGGTACATCCCGGAATTTTCCGGGCTTTAACGTTTTCTCTTTCTGCCTTTTTCTTTTAAGGCAATACCGCACGGGTTCGCGTGCGGTACTGCGGAAAAAACCGAAAATGTCACTTCTCGACCGACTGACAGATCCCGCGACCTGGGAGGAATACTATTCCTACAAAGCCAACCTGTGCTGTCCGAAATCCGATCTGTCGCTTCTTCGCGATTATATCGATCAGGAAAAATACCTGCTTCCCGCCTTGTCTGCCCAGGACGGGAAGCCCTTTCCGCATCCGCGCAAATCGGTGATCAGCAAACTTTCCTCGTCGAAAAAAAGGACCGTCTACACCTATCCCGACGATGAAAACAGAATGCTCAAGCTGCTGACCTTCCTTCTTCTGCGCAAATACGACCGGCTCTTCTCCCCTTCTCTCTACTCCTTCCGTCCGGCAAAAAACGCCAAAGACGCGGTCAGATACCTGCGCGGCAGGAAGATAGCAAAGACCGGATACTATTACAAGGCGGATATTCACGATTATTTCAACTCGGTTCCGGTCGAACTGCTTCTCCCGATGCTCCGCACGGCTCTTGAAGACGACCCCGACCTATACGGGTTCCTCTCCTCGCTGCTGTGCGATCCTTACGTTATCGACAAGGGACAGACGGTCAGCGAACGCAAGGGAATCATGGCGGGAACACCCGTCTCCGCCTTCCTTGCAAATCTTTTCCTATCGGATCTCGACCGAGAGATCAGCGGAAACGTTATTCTTTTCGCGCGCTATGCCGACGACGTCAGACTGTTCACCGAAAGCGAGGAAAAACCGGCGGAATACGCCGAACTCATCAGAAAACGGCTTTCCGAGAAGGGGCTCGAGATGAATCCGGCCAAGGAAAGCTTCGGCAGAGCGTCCGACGGGTTCGTTTTTCTCGGCTTTCTTATAACACCCGACAAGATCGACGTGGCGCCTGCAACCCTTGTCAAGCTCAAGCATAAAATGCGCAGAAAGGCAAACGCCCTTCACCGCTGGCAGGAAAAAACGGGAGCCGACGGAGACCGGGCGGCGGCGGCGTTTATCAGGGTCTTCAACCGCAAACTGCTTGAATCGCCCGAAGACAACGAGCTTTCCTGGAGCTACTGGTTCTTCTCGGTGATAACGACAGACGAAAGTCTTCACAAAATCGACCTCTACGCTCAGGACTGCATACGCTTCATCGCAAGCGGGAAGCATACGAAAAAGCGGTTTGATTTAAGATACGAAGACATGAAAAAACTCGGATACCGCTCGCTTGTTCACGAGTATTACCGGCAGACCCGCCCGGACGGCGAAAAGACGCCCGACTGAAGCCGGGTATCCGGAAGGACAATAATCGCATAAAGCCGAAAAGATGCCCTGTGACCGCAAAAGGCACAGGGCAAATTCATATCATCACGGTTATCAATACAAGATTTCGGTGAATTTTACCGTGTACTCTCGCCAGAAACCGCTTCATTCGTATGTTAAGGGGCCGTAAAAAAGTTCGACTTTTTTACAGTCCCTTAATCTTCCGTGTTCAGAACGTGTGAAATCTCGTTGAGCGAGAACCCCAGGCGGCAAAGGACTCCGACTGCCTTTTCCCGCTCTTCCGAATCCTCCGGCAGACCTTCAGCTCCCCATTTTTTCCGGATTACATCCCGAAGCAGCACGGTGAAATCCACTCCGTCGAGGTACCGTCGCGCCTCGGAAATCGCCTCCTGAGAATATCCCTTGGCCGAGAGACGGGCGGCTATTTTCTTTCTGCCCCATCCGCGCCGGATAAGCAGCTCGACGTCACGTCTGACGTCTTCCGTCTCGTTGATAAACCCGGACTCGCAGAGCCGCGCCGCGGCGAATTCCGCGGAAGCTTTCGAAAATCCCTTTTTGCGAAGTTTGTTCGTCAGCCCGAGACGGGTGTTTGAAGCATATTCAAGCAAACGCCTTCCGGCTCTGAGCGCGGAATATCTTTCATCCGCCGCAGACAGCAGTTCACAAAGCGATTTGACGTCATATCTTTCAAGCGGCAGAAGCGAGATATAATCATCGGCAAGTATCAAATATGCCGACGAGCCCTCTTTCCCTTTTCCTCCGCGTGCAGCGCCGCGTCCGCTTTCCCCGCCTTCGCCTTCACTGCCGATGACTCCGGGAAGGACTATCCTGACGCCCTCGCCTCCGCAGGCGCGGGAGACACGTATCCTGTTCATTTAACGGAGAAAAGAAGAATTATACGCCGAGATCGAAATCGTCGTCTATATCGTACTCGTCCCCGGCCTTTCCGGCTCCGCCGTCGGCGGCTCCCGCCAGCGCGGCGCGGACTTTGGCGTCAAGCTCGGCAAAGAGTTCGGGAGATTCTTCTATCACTTTTCGGGCATTGTCTTTTCCCTGCCCCAGCCGCTCGCCGTTGTAGGAGAACCAGGAGCCGCTCTTCTGGATGACTCCGAGTTCGATCGCGGCGTCGATCAGTTCGCCCGAGCGGCAGATGCCCTTGCCGTAGAGAATGTCGAATTCGGCCGTCCGGAAGGGGGGAGCCACCTTGTTCTTCACGACCTTGCATTTTACGCGGTTGCCGTAAATGTCGTTGCCGTTTTTGAGCTGTTCGGTTCTGCGTATGTCGATACGGACCGACGCGTAGAATTTCAGCGCGCGGCCGCCGGTAGTCACTTCGGGATTGCCGTACATTACGCCGACCTTTTCGCGAAGCTGATTGATAAAGATCACCACGCAGTTGGATTTGGCGATGGCGGCCGAAAGCTTTCTCATCGCCTGGGACATAAGGCGCGCCTGTACGCCGACCATCGACGCACCCATGTCGCTCTCGATCTCCTGACGCGGAACGAGAGCCGCGACCGAGTCGATGACGATAATGTCGATAGCACCCGAACGGACGAGCGACTCGGTAATCTCGAGCGCGTCTTCGCCGCAGTCGGGCTGAGAGACGAGCAGATTGTCGATATCGACTCCGAGCGCCTTTGCGTATACCGGGTCGAGGGCGTGTTCGGCGTCGATGAAAGCCGCCTCTCCGCCGAGTTTCTGAACCTCGGCTATGACGTGCAGAGCGACCGTCGTTTTACCGGACGATTCAGGCCCGAAAATCTCGGTGATCCTTCCGCGGGGAATTCCGCCGAT
>JAGDAM010000380.1 GCA_017959485.1 Clostridia bacterium | reverse complement strand
TTCGGCGGAAAGGTTTTCCGGGAAAGCGTCATCTTCGACGGGTTCTTCGAAAAGCCGGAAGGCGAGTGTTCTGAACGTCCCGGCAAAATCTCCGATACCGAGCAGGTCAAGCTCGCTTTCGGCGTTCTGCAGGTCGACCGTGTCGCGGTGCCCACGCAGAAAGACGTAGACGTCGAGCAGCGAGCGCAGCCCCGTCCCGGCATTCGAAAAATGCTTGCAGGCGTGGGCGGTAATATATACGTAAAAATCGCGGTCGGAAAATCGGTATTCGCAGCTTTTTCCCTCGACGGGGATCAGAAGCCGGGCCGCGTCGGCGTAATACTCCCGGACCGGACGTTCCTCCCTGTCGCCGAAGAGCTCGCGGTGCAGTTCAAAATTCGATACCGGCGGCTTTTGGTAAACGTCCTGCTCCGAAACGCCGTACAGGTCCGTCGTAAAGCCGAGCGATTCCATAATCTTTCTCGCGTCGGCGGCGCGGTCGGGATCGATCAGAATATCGACGTCCGACATCTGCCGCATTCCGAAGGATGGATAGTCGTACTGAAGCACGGTTCCCTTCAGCGGCGTATGGCGTATCCCCTGCTTTTCGAATTCCGCGGTTATCTCTTCGCGGTCGTGTTCGAGAAGCACGCTTTTTCGGAGGGCCTTTGCCTTTTCTTCTTCGAACGCCCGGTCGTATATTCCGGCGGACTCAAGCGCCGTCGCGACCGCGGACGTAAGCATATGCCTTTTCGCGGCATTGAAAAGCAGACCCGAATCGAGTATTTCTTTTATTCTTCCGGCGTATCCCGGCGACGGAGACCTGCCGTTTACGGCGCATCCGGCGAGCCGGATCACCTCGATACAGGCGGCCCGGTATTCTTCGCGCGGGACTGTTCCGCCGGCTCTTTTTTTATCGGACATTTTGTAAAGGGATCTTTTGGTTAGTTGTATAATCAAATTGGACACCCCGTAAAAAAGAGATATCCGTAGTGAGACTCTTGTGGTATAATAGAGTTTGCCTACAAAACCATACACCAGGAGATCACTATGGACAAGGACTATTATACCACAGATTTTGAAAAACGCAAGAGGGGAAAGCACTTAACTGCTGAAGATCGCGGGCAAATCCGGGCTTTTAAGAAGCTTGGAATGTCAAACCGCGCTATTGCCAAAGAAATAAACTGCTCTCCATTCGCACATCCGTATTCGTCATGGGAGAGACCTCAGAACGAACGAAGCAACGGGCTCCTCCGGCGCTTCATTCCCAAGGGGCACTCAATAAATGAATATACCGCTGAAGAAATCCTGCAGTTCGCGGATGAAATAAATGCGAAGCCTCGGCGCAAGCTCAAGTATTTTGCTCCGGAAGAATTGTTCGACGCTTTCCTTGATACTGTATATTCAGTTAGGTGATTCGGCTATTTATTCCACGGTCCGCTTGGCAACGAGCCTCGGGCGTCGCGGATATCGCAGGCACCGGCAGAACAGCAGCTTGCGCTTCAGCCTGCCGCCGAATCAGGCTACCGCGCCGCCCCACTCATTGTAAAGCGGCTTTCGCGGCATAAAAAGCCGAGTTTTTCAAACTCTAAGACCAAAACACTTCAAGGGCGGGAGGTTTTTCCCGCCCTTTATGGGATTGATACCGGACAGCAGGTCCCCTATCATCCCTCCGGAGTTTCGGCCGGATCTTTGCTGGAGGTTATCACGTCTTCATTCGCGAAGACAATAACCTCAATTTCGAGTTCTTCGTATTTTTCCATAATCGGTTATCCTTTCTAACCAATTTAGTCTGTGCGGTATGCCATCGTCTTCTGATAATAACGGTAGATAGCCACGGCGGCCTTATGGCACGTATCGTTATCGAAAACGCCTGAGGTAGAATTGAGCATCGTGTATACGTAGGACAGCCCCGAAACGCTGACGGTGCAGGTCCCGCCCGCGGATACGGACACGTTAAACACGTCGCCGAGCTGGTGCGCGGCTATACCGCCGATCTCGATGCGGTATCTTCCGTCGTTCTGCATTACGCAGTCAACGGGGGTTCCGTTGACGGTCGCGGTAACGGTCCCGGTATATCCGTTGCAAACCTTGAGATAGATCCTGATCGCGGTCTCGGATTCCAGATTCAGCGAGAAGGTCACCGCTTCAATCTGGGAATCTCCGGTGTTTTTGACTATCTGGCAGTCGGCGACGGCGGACGCCGTTGCAGTCACGTCGGCGGCGGTGTAAACCGTCTGACCCGGCATCACGGCGTAATCGTCTCCGAGAACAAAGTCGTGATTTGCCTCGAGGAAGGGCTGAACGTAATGGCCGTAGTCGGCTATCGCTTTGACCAGATCGAGCGCTTCCGGCGTATATGAGGCCGAATTCGAGATGATAAAATCTACGTACTGACTTGCAGAGTAGGTCTGGCTGACCGAAAGACCTTCACCGTAGTGAAGCACGGCGGTAATCGTTTCGGCCATCTGCAGCGAGTTGATATAGCAGGTAAATCCGTAATACGTGTGAGTCGAGGGGTTGGTGAAGTTGCCGTCGAAGCTGTCGTAAGACGTGACGCCGTTCACGACGAACTCCATCTGCGCGGTTTCGCGCTCCGCCGGCGTCAGCATCGAAAGATCCATATAGAAGTTGACGCCGATCTGTCCGGACAGGAGAAGCGTGTGCGACATGAACTGCGGCACGGCGGTTCCGTTCAGATATTCGATCGTCCAGATCGTCAGCACGCCGTTCCCGGTATCGCAGAGCGCCTCTATGACGTGTCTGCCCTCCTCTATGGGAGCGAAAATCCTGAATCTCGAGGTATGAGCGCCCGGTCCGACGGCTGATATGCCGGCGTTGATCACGCCCTGCTCGGGCGTCACCGCGAACGAGGCGTTCCAGACCGCCGCTCCGCCGTCTATACGGTAGCCGAAGCTGACGATACCCGTCGCGTTCGCGTGCCATCCCCAGATCTCGAGTTGCCTTCCGGTGTATCCGGTAAGGTTCAGGTTCGAGGGGTTCGGGTTGTTTCCGAAGGACCCGACGTCGACTCCGTCGACCTTCAGCTGATCGTAGGCGGTCTTCGGCACAACCGTGTTGTCGACCGTCAGAGTCGTATTCGGACTTACAATCGCCGGATTGGTGTTAACGAGTTGCGAATCGATCGGCACGACCGTTCCGCCCACGTTCGCGACGGCGACGACCGTCGTAATTCCCGCGGAATCGACCGGGATACCGGAGATATTGAAGCGCACCGCGTGCGCACCGCCGTTCTCCGGAAGACGTACGGCGGCTTCAGTCGATACTACGTAGTTGCCCCAGACGGGGGTGCCGCCGTTTATAACGTATCCGAATTGCGTGATTTCGCTGTCAAATCCGATCCATCCGGAGAAACCGACTGTGGTCGTCTGACCGAGCACGGTTCTTTTCAGAGTTCTGTCGGTAAGATTCGCCGCGATCCAGTTGTTGGCGTTTCCGGCGGCGGCTCCGGTGTTGACGGCTGAGCCGTTGCGGTAGAGCGTGTCAAACGACGCTCCGACGAATACCGGCGCGCCGGAGGGAGGATCATCCGGTTCTCCCGGATCGGGCGTGACAGGCGTGCCGTCGGTGTTGTCGACAATCAGCGTCGTATCCGGACTTACAAGAAGCGGATTGGTGTTGACGAGCTGCGAATCGATCGGTACGACCGTTCCTCCGACGTTCGCGACGGCAACGACCGTCGTAATTCCCGCGGAATCGACCGGGATACCGGAGATATTGAAGCGCACCGCGTGCGC
>JAGDAM010000379.1 GCA_017959485.1 Clostridia bacterium | reverse complement strand
TTCGCGATGAACGGACACAATCATATCGACGGCGTCTGCGTGCGGTCGGGAGTGCCCTTCATGAGCGTCAACAGCGCGTCGAACATCTGGATCGGCCACAAATACGACTGCGTGCGCTACAGCGAGACGATCTCGAAGATTTATCACCATATGACCGGCTGCGCTCCCTATATGAACGCGCTCTACGCGGTAATAACCGTTGACGGCGATGCGATCCGCGTCCGCGGCGTGAAGAGCCGCTTCGTCGGGCCGTCTCCCTACGATCTCGGCTTCCCGAGGAGCGCGTCATATCATATCAGCCGTCCCTGCATACGCGACAGGGATCTTCCTCTGACCGAAATGGAAGCGGAGGGACTTATCGATTACGAATAAAGCTTATCGAACGAATCACGTCAGCAGGTATTGTCGGGAGGCAATTGATTATGACCGTTAAAAGGAAACGAATAACGTTATTCTGCCTGATCCTTTCGGCGCTGTTTTTCTCCGCCTGCGGAGGGACGGCAGACCCCGGCGCCGGTACCGGAACGCAGCCCCGGGTCGCAGCCGCGGAAAAATACCGCGGCCTTGACGCCGGCAACGGATTCGACGTTTACGCGACGTCGGGCGTTTACAAGTCGGTCGACAGCTTCACGTTTTTTCTGAAGGAACACACGGAGGACGTGTCGCCGTTGTTTGCGCCGCCGAGCGGTTATTTCGATTTTGACCGCGACGGAGTTTCCGGAGACGTAATGAAGGAGATCCTTTCGGAATACGGCGTCGGCAGAGACGACGTGCACGTCGTACTCTTTGTCCCTCCGACTTCGAGTTATATTCCCGAATATTTAACTTTTAAGTACGGGCAGTCTGTCGAAGAAAAACAGAAGCCCTACGTCGACGCGATACTGGACAGGCTTTTCGGACCCGCCGAATCCGGCACCGCGGACTGACCGGAAAGGTATGACCAATAATTTACGGCAATTCCGCCGGGTTCGACGCACGAGAACCCGTGCGGTATTGCCTTAAGATTAACCGGACTTATTTCATATACAGTCCGCCGTTGACGTCGATCACGTCGCCGGTGACGTAGGAGGCGAGGTCGGACGACAGAAAGAGCACGGCTCCAGCGATGTCCTCCGGCGTGCCGAAGCGGCGGAGAGGGATGGTCTTCTCGGGCGCGTCGTTCGGGTCGGTCAGCCAGGAAAGTCCCTGCGCCATCGCCGTCAGAGTTCTTCCGGGGCAGACGCAGTTTGACGTAATATTGTACTTCCCTCCCGAAAGCGCGAAGCATTTGGAGAGGTTGAGCACCCCCGCCTTGGCGGACGAATAGGCGCAGGAGGAAGATCTTCCGCCGCGCTCTCCCGCCATCGACGAAATGTGCACGAGGCGGCCGTAGTTCTGCTTTTTCATGATCTCAAATACGGCCTGCGTGCAGAAGAACACGCTTTTTATGTCGAGCGTCTGCATCCGGTCCCAGTCCTCGAGAGTTATCTCCTCCACGCGGGCGGTCCCGGTGATGCCGGCGTTGTTGACCCAGATATCTATCCTGCCGCGGATCGCGGCGAGGCGGTCGACTTCTTCCTTTATCTTCGGAAAATCTGCGACGTTGAAATTCTCGGC
>JAGDAM010000378.1 GCA_017959485.1 Clostridia bacterium | reverse complement strand
GGTGTCGGCGAAGCCGACGGATGGGGGGCGCTATGTAATCGTCAGAGCCGCTGTGTTCGCACAAACCGCTACTCCCGCCTTCCGCGCCTCTGGAAGGTGTCGCTCGAACGGGCGATGAATGGGGGTTACAGAACCGCGGGGGCCGCCATGTTCGCACTGACCGCATCCCCTCCCCTGAACCACTCCACTGACGGGGATGGAAAACGCACCCGCGTTTTTCCATCCCCGTCAATTAACAAAAAGATGAAAACCCTCCTGATAACCCCCGCGACGCTCTCCCCGGCCGACAATCTCGCGCTCGAGGAGGCCCTCCTGCTCGGCTTCGACAAACTCGGCGCCGACTCGGTCTTCATGCTCTGGCGCAACGGGGCCTCGGTGATAATCGGCCGAAATCAGAACGCTTTCGCCGAGGTGAATCTCGCGCTCGCCGACAAGATGAATGTTCCCGTGGTGCGCCGCACGACGGGCGGCGGAGCCGTCTTCCACGACCCGGGGAATATCAACTACACGGTAATAACGCCCGTCCCGAACGGACGTACCGACCGCTCGGTCTGCTCGCAGCCGGTAATCGGGGCGCTCGCCGGACTGTGTATCGACTCTTCCCTATCGGGCAGAAACGATATCGTCTCGGACGGACGCAAAATCTCGGGCAGCGCGCAGCGCGTCGAGAACGGCGTCCTCCTCCACCACGGAACGCTGCTCTGGTCGGCGGATCTGTCGCGCCTCGCGGTGCTTCTGCGCCCCGATCCCGACAAGCTCGCGTCGAAAGGGATAAAGAGCGTCTCGTCGCGCGTCGGCAACCTGCGCGAGCTGCTTCCGTCCGGCTCTCCGCTCGCAGCGCTTGACGGAGAGGGATTCTTCGAAGAACTGAAAAGAGTTTTTGCCCGAGAATACGTCCCGGCCGAACCGCCCGCGGAAATTGTCGCCGACGCCGCACGCCTGCGCGAAAAATATCTTTCCTGGGACTGGAACCGCGGCAAAAGCCCCGCCTTTTCGACCGAAAAAACCCGCCGCTTCCCATTCGGAAGGATCACCGCCGGATACGAGGCCGACCGCGGAAGAATAACGAAAATCGCCTTTACCGGCGACTTCATCGGCGACCGCGACGTCGCGGAACTTGAGAATCGCCTCACCGACGTTCCTCTCTCGCGCGACGCGCTGCTTCCGCCGCTGTCCGATTCCTCCGACTTTTTTGCCGGCTCGACCCCCGAAGACCTTTTGTCTCTCATATTATAACGCCGCCCCGCCGCCGCGAGGCAAAAAGGAGAAATCGATATGGACGTCAATCGCGTTAGCGAAATGGAAACCATTCTGAACGACTGCTCGGCGGCCTCCGACCGGCTGGAAGCCGGTATAGAGGGCATGGAGCAGATCGGCGAACGGATGAAAAAACTCTTCTCCTATTACGGGAGCGAGGACTGGTACGGCTCGCCATACATAAAAACCCCCGGGACGGGCGGCAAAGCAATTTGGCTTTTCCGTCCGTCCCGGGGACTATTATCACAAAGACGCCGCGATGCGAAGCATCTCAAGCATCTTTTTCTGGTCGGAGTACGGCCTGGAAAGGATGAGCTTGTAAACCTCTTCTGCGATTCCACGAGTAGGCTCCAACGCCTCCTCACCTATCTTCGAAGTATTTTAATCTCGCCTGCCAGAGACGGTCGGCGTCGTATATCAGCGTGTAGTAGTTCTCCTCCGTCGTGTTGTGCCAGGGAATGTCGAGGAAGCCGAGAAGGCGCTCGGGGGATATGACGCGGCGGCAGTATTCGACGCACTGGAGCGGACTCGCCGCCTTGGAAAACCCCGACGTCACCGGTATCTGGTCGTACCCAAGCTCCTCAAGCCGGTCGTAGGTAACAATCCGGTACGCGGAGGCGAAATCCGGTCGCGTGTCAAACTGACCGTAATACCAGTTGGACTGTACGACCGATTTAGGCATCATTTTCGCGAAGACGTCGGGATGGCGCCAGTAGTAGTCCGAAAACACCCAGGCCCGCGCGCCGTTCTTTTCGCACTCGTCGAACAGTTCGTAGGCGTCCCGCCAGAAGACCGACTCGTTCCGAACGATCGCCACCCCGCGGTTCTTCTGGTTGTCGTAGGTCTCCTCGTCAAGTCCGAGATGGAAGAAGCGGGGCCCGCCGAAGATCCCGCAGACCTCGCGGATAACGTCGCGGCAGAAGGCAACGTGTTCCGGAAGCCCGGTCCTGTATCTCCAGTCCTTCTGCCAGGTGTTGTGAGCACAGGAGAAGTTGAGCTTCGGGATCGGCTCAATCCCCTTTGAACGGATCATGTCCAGCTTCTGCCGCAGATACGCGGCACTCCAGGCGTCGGGAGCGGCTATCTCCGGGTGAGATTCGAGCAAAACTCCGTCTCCGACGTCAATGACGAGCATATTGTATTTTCTTTCCGCAATAAAGTCAACGACCCTGTCGAATACGCTTTCGTCGATATCGTTGGTCGGGGACCAGGGGTCCTGATAGCTCCAGGGCGTGTGGACCGAGTAACTGTCCTGCCACATGTGGTTGCTGATCTGAAGAAAATACGCGAAGACCATGATTATTCTCCCTCACTCGTACCGTCAGGCAAGGAACTCGTCTATGGGTTTGCCTGCCGCGTCGGGCAGATCGACTCCGAGCAGAGCCGCGTATGTCGGCGCCTCGTCGACAACGTCGTGCCGGCCCGCCTTCGCCCCGGGGATTATATGCGGCCCTTTGGCGAGGAATACCGGCTGAGGTCCGGCTGACGGATAGTAGCCGTGAGTCGCGCGTCCGAACCGGAAGTCGGACAGATCCATCGGCGGCACGAGCGGCCGGCGGCAGCTGTCCGAGAAGGAGGTGTAGCCGTCGCTTTCGAGAACGAACTCGAAATCTCCGTCGAGATGCGCCTCGCGCGCCTCCTCCTTCGTATATATCTTTGAAAAACCGTATATGCCCTCGTCGCGCAGCCGCTCGAGGAGCGACAGAAGCTCGCGGCGGGTCTTTTTATCTTCGGGATCCCTGAGATAAACGAGCGAGGACATCGCGTTCGAGAAGCAGTATGCCTTCCAGTCGACGACCTTCCCCTTTTCGTTCGTTTTGATGAATCCGGCTTCGGCGAGCAGAACGTTGAGCTTGACCGTACGGACGATCTGCCGCTGACCGTGGTCGGACACGAGGAAGAAATCGGTCCTGTCAAGCAGTCCGCGCGACTCGAGCGCACGGCCGAGCTGGCCGATATTCTCGTCGATCAGATCGAGCGACTCGCGCACCGTCTGCGAAAAGACGCCGGTGACGTGGCGCTGATGGTCGATATTTCCGTTGTGCACGAACATAACTTCGGGCGCGTACCGCTCGATCACGTCGACGGCGCAGGCCATCAGGAAGTTGTCGATCTGCGGATAGATGCAGAAATTCTTGCGTCCGGTCAGCGCGTAGGAGGGTGCGAGCTCGCCGCTGTTTTTGAGGACGATATCCACCATTTCGGGCGAAGAACCCTGCGAGGCGAAGCCGGTCGCGAGCGTTTCGTCCTTGTGCGGAAGCCAATATTCATTGATAAGGAAGTCAATCGAGGGATGGTTTCCGGTGACAGGCCAGAAAACGGCGCCTGTCGAATATCCGCCCTTTTTGGCCGCGTCGAAGATATCCACGACCTTCACCGCGCCGTGGTCCCACTGCCAGGTGTCGTCCTTCGAATCGGTGGTAAAACGGTAGTTGCTGATCACTCCGGTTTTGTCGGGCCAGCAGCCGGTGGTCATCGAGACGTGAGCCGGATAGGTGACCGACGGATAGACTGTCATAATCGACTCCGCCTCGGCGCCTCCCGCGAGATATTTCTGAAAATTCGGTTTGGTTCTGAGGTATTCGACGTCTTCGGTGACGAGAGCGTCGACCGAGAAAACAAGGATCCTTCTTTTATCAGCCATTATTCTTTCTCCGTTTATGTAATTACACTGTTGACTTCCCCGCGACAGCGTGTTATAATAGCGATGTCACGGATTGCCGCGATTATTATACTCCAAAAAGGATGATAAGTCAATGAACCCGAAGCGCAAAACTCTCGCCGAACTCGCGGCCGAGCTCGGTCTTTCGACCGCAACCGTGTCGCGCGCGCTGAACAGGGATCCGGCCGTCCTTCCGGATACGGCTGAGCGTGTACGCGCCGCGGCCGAGGGATACGATATCAAAAGACGGCGCAGTTCGGCCGAGGCGAGGGGCGGCAAAACGGCTCTCATAGTATCCGCCAATCTTTCGAATCCGATAACCCTCGGCTTTATCGAGGGGCTTCGGCGTTCGCTCGCCGAATCGGGTATAAACAGTCTCATTTCCCTGTCGGATTACGACGGAGAGCGCGAGTGCGACGCGGCGGAATACGCCGAAAGGAACTGTATGACCGCCGTCTTTCTGCTCAACGCGATCGAAAGTCCGCGCCTCATATCGGCGGTTGAAAAGTCGCGCCTGCCGATCATACTGATCAACCGGTACCTCCGTAATCTCGAAACCGACGTCGTGATGATCGACAACTACCGCTGCGGATATCTCGCCGCGGATTATCTGATAAGCCGCAGGCACGAGCTGATCGCGCACATCGCTGGCCCGGAGACCTCGGTCACCTGCCGCGACCGCACGCGCGGCTTTCTCGACCGTATGCGAGAAGCGAGACTCGACGGCGAGCGTTTTCTCTTTTTCGGCGACCGGACCTGGGAGGCGGGCGCGCGTTTCGCCGAAAAGTGGCTCGAACTCCCCGAAAAAGCAAGACCGACCGCCCTTTTTTCGACGACCGGCCTTATGGCGGCGGGGACCGTGACCGCGCTCCGGCGGGCGGGGATCCGCGT
>JAGDAM010000377.1 GCA_017959485.1 Clostridia bacterium | reverse complement strand
GATAGAAGTCTCGCGCGACGCGAGCGTGCTGATCGCCGAAAACCGCGACACCTGCCGCGGCAACACCAGATACGCACCCATCACGGAATAAAGCCGAATGAGATTCATTCCCGAAGGAAGCGAAACCGGCAGCGTACTCGTCACCGCGGCCGAAATATGCGGCAGGGCGCCGACGCTTTTTTCGTCGTCCGACGCAAAACGTCTCTCGGGCGACCGTCGGGCCGTCTCGGGAAGGTCTTTTCGCGCCTCCTTCGAGTCGGGCGGAGCAGTCTTCACCGTCGACGCCTCCCCCGAGGGCTGGATACCCGTCGGGGACGGCAGCGGTATAATCCTCGAATTTGACGCGGGCGCGTCCCGCCGGAGCGGTATATCCCTCTATTCGACCGTCTGCGCCGCCGCCGCGGGGCGAGCTCTCGGGCTGAAAAAAATCACCGTTATGACGGTGAAGACAACCCGCGGGGGACATAGGCAGGACGCCGAGCCGCTCGAAACGGTCACGCACGACGTCGACGTCGAACGCGCGTCGGAAAAGACCGAAGGGATGCTTCTGCGCCTTGCGCCGCGGGCGGCGTTTGAACGGGAGCGGATAAAAACTCTGCTTCCGGCCATCCCTCTTATGAAGTTTCCCTATCCTTCGCTGCGCGAGGGCCAGAGGGAGCTGATTGAAAGAGTCTATTCGTCGGTAAAGCGCTCGTCGCGGCTCTTCGTTTCAGCCCCGACCGGTATCGGAAAGACGGTATCGGTCCTTTACGGGTCGCTGAGAGCCATGGCGGACGGATCCTTCCGCAGAATCTTTTATCTTACCGCGAAGCAGAGCACGCGAAGAGAGGCGTTCGCCGCCGTAAGCAAACTCGCGCCGGCGCTGCCCGGTCTGCGCGCGATCGTACTCGCGCCGAAGGAGCAGACGTGCCCCTATAAGGGGCTTGAGTGCGACCGCACACGCTGCCCTCTCGCCGCCGAAAAAACCGAACGGAAGTCGCGTGAGCTGCTCGCCCGCGAGCTTGCCGAACATCGCGGATATCCTTCCGGACACGTGAGACAGGCGGCGCTTGACGCCGGAGTCTGTCCCTACGAGTTTTCGCTCGATCTTTCGGAATACTGCGATATAATCATCTGCGACTACAACAGCGTCTTCGATCCGGGCGCCCGAATCAGGCGGTATTTCGTCAATTCCGACCCGTCCGACTCGGTCCTGCTCGTCGACGAGGCGCACAATCTGCCGGGAAGGGCGAGGGAATCCTTTTCCGCCGTTTTTTCCTCGCGGGATCTGCTCCCTCTGATGCCTTTCCTTGAGGAGTCGCCCGAACTGTGCGGCGCGGTCGAACAAACCGCCGCTTCCCTCGACGGCTGCGCCCGGCTCTGCTCCGAAAACTCCTTCAAAGAGGAGGACGGAAGCGAATCGGGCTGGTACTATTCGGCGTCGCTCCCCGAATCCGCCGGACTCCGCGAGGCGATGTCTTCGCTCGACGGCGCGCTTTACCGCTTCAGAGCGGCTCACCGGAACGATCCCGAGGCGCTTGCCGCCGTCCGCGCGACCGCGGACCGGGCCGCGTCCTGGCGCGATACCGCCGAGGCCTACGACGACCGCTACCGCACCTACCTCGCGCTCGATCACGGCGTCGTTTCCGCGCGCCTGTTCTGCCTCGATCCCTCGGGGCGGCTTGACGCGATTCTCTCGTCGGTCCGCGCGTCGGTATTCTTTTCCGCCACGCTGACACCCTCGGACTATTACGCCGACCTGCTCGGCGGAGGACGCGGCTGCGAGAAGGTATCTCTTCCCTCCCCCTATCCGCCCGAAAATCTGTTTGTCGGAATATACGTATCGGCGGACACGAGATTCGAGGCGAGAGAGGCGTCGGTGAGGCGCGTGACCGCCGCCGTCGCTGCGACCGTTTCGGCCAAACGCGGCAACTATATGGTTTTCTTCCCTTCCTACGGTTATATGAACGCGGTCGGCTCGGCCTTTGCCGAAAAATACCCGAACGTCAAGCTGAAAATCCAGTCGCGCAATATGACGATGCGGGAAAAGAACGCTTTTCTCGATTTCTTCCCGGACGACAGCGACGAGCTCCGCATCGGATTCTGCGTGCTCGGCGGTTCCTTCTCGGAGGGAATCGACCTGCCGGGAGAGCGGCTGATCGGGACGGTGATCGTCGGCGTCGGTCTTCCCGGGCTCTCGGAAGAGGGAAACATCATCCGCGACTATTACGAAAACCGCTCGGGCGACGGCTTCGACTACGCCTACGTCTTCCCGGGTATGAATTCGGTGCTCCAGGCCGCCGGACGCGTTATCCGGAGCGATTCAGACCGCGGAGCCGTCATCCTCGTCGACGACAGATACGACACCGAAAAATACCGCGCTATGATGCCGGAGCACTGGCACCCGAAGAGGTTCTCCGACGCGAAGGAAATGAGAAGCGCGCTTATCGAATTCTGGAATACCCCCCGGAATATAAACGGTTTTTAATTTTGAATTATTAATAAATTATACTTGCAAAAATGCCGGATATATGCTATAATTTTGAGGTCGCGACGCGTTTGCGTGCAGTTTGCGGCTTGCAAAATTGCATTTTGGGCAAGAAGTCGCCCAAAAACGCGTCCCCGCGCGAAAGCGCTCCGGCAGCGAAAGGACTGTAATATGAAACGCACGACAGTAAAAGAACTGTACGCCGATCCCGGAAAATTCTCGGGACAGACCGTGACGGTCGCCGGCTGGGCGAGATCGATAAGATCGAGCAACACCTTCGGATTTCTCACGCTCAACGACGGCTCCTGCTTCCCCTGCCTTCAGGTGGTGCTTGAAGCGGACCGGATCGACAACTATCAGGAAACCGTAAAGCAGAACGTCGGATCCTCCTTCATCTGCACCGGCGAGATCGTCCTGACCCCCGGCGCACAGCAGCCCTTCGAGATGAAGGGCGCCGAGATAATCCTCGAGGGCGCCTCCGCCCCCGACTATCCTCTCCAGAAAAAGCGCCATTCGATGGAGTTTCTGCGCACCATAGCGCATCTGCGCCCGCGCACCAACACCTTCTCGGCCGTTTTCAGAGTCAGATCGGCGGTCGCCTACGCGATCCACAGCTTCTTCTTCGAGCGCGGATTCGTCTACGTGCACACGCCGCTCATCACCGGTTCCGACTGCGAAGGCGCCGGAGAGATGTTTCAGGTAACGACGCTTCCGCTCGAGGATCTTCCGAAGACTCCCGAGGGCGAAATCGACTACTCGAAGGACTTCTTCGGAAAAAAGACCGGGCTCACCGTGTCGGGACAGCTCAACGTCGAGACCTTCGCGATGGCCTTCGCCAACGTCTACACCTTCGGGCCCACCTTCCGCGCCGAGCGCAGCTACACGCAGCGCCACGCCGCCGAATTCTGGATGGTCGAGCCCGAGATGGCTTTCGCCGATCTCAACGACTATATGGACACCGCCGAGGCGATGGTGAAATACGTCATCCGCTTCGTTATGAAGGAATGCCCCGAAGACCTCGCCTTCTTCAACAAATTCGTCGACACCGGTCTTATCGAGCGGCTGAACAACGTGATCGAATCCGATTTCGGACGGATCAGCTACACCGACGCCGTCAAACTCCTTGAAGAGAGCGGCGAGAAGTTCGATTACCCGGTTAAATGGGGCATCGACCTGCAGACCGAGCACGAGAGATATCTCACCGAAAAGATCTTCAAAAAACCGGTCTTCGTCACCGACTATCCCCGCGAGATCAAGGCCTTCTACATGCGCCAGAACGACGACGGAAAGACGGTCGCCGCCGCGGATATGCTGGTGCCGGGAATCGGCGAGCTGATCGGCGGCTCACAGCGCGAAGAACGGCTTGACCGGCTCGAAGAGGCGATCGACCGCTTCGGACTCGTTCCCGAGGACTACTCCTGGTACTGCGACCTCCGCCGCTGGGGCGGCTGCCGCCACGCCGGATACGGTCTCGGATTCGAGCGCATGATAATGTACGTCACCGGCATGACCAACATCCGTGACGTCGAGGCCTTCCCGAGAACCACCGGGAACGCCGACTTCTGACAAATAATTCCCAGGCAGCTCTGCGCCTCTGCCGTCAGAATCAGATATACGGCGCGGAAACGGACAAAACTATGCTTTACTCGGGTATGAACGTCGGGCAGCTCACGGAGCTGAAAGCCGGACTGGAAAAAGAATACGCGGAAATACTGTCGCGCAAGCTTATGCTCGACCTGTCGCGCGGAAAGCCGGGCAAGACGCAGCTGAATATGCTGACCGGGATGCTCGACTGCATCTCGACCGCGGACGACGTCCGCTCGAAGGACGGCTTCGACTACCGCAACTACGGTCTGCTCGACGGCGTGCCCGAGGCAAAAAAGATGTTCTCGGATCTGCTCGGCATACCCGAGGAGATGATAATCGTCGCGGGCAACTCCTCGCTCAATCTTATGTACGACACGCTGGTGCGCTGCATGCTCTACGGGACGGTGGGGCGCGACGGAAAGTGCCGTCCCTGGGTGAAGGAGGAAAAGGTTAAATTCCTCTGCCCGGTTCCGGGATACGACAGACATTTCAACATCTGTGCGTCGCTCGGCATCGAGATGATCAACGTACCGATGCTCGCCGACGGGCCCGACATGTTCGCCGTGCGCGATCTCGTCGAATCGGATCCCGCGGTGAAAGGGATCTGGTGCTGCCCGAAATACTCGAACCCCGACGGAGTCACCTATTCGGACGAGGTGGTTCGCGCCTTCGCGGCGCTGCGCCCCGCCGCGCCAGACTTCCGCATCTTCTGGGACAACGCCTACGCGGTGCACGCGATTTACGGAAAGGACGTCGAGCTGCTCGACATCTTCACCGAGTGCCGCAAAAACGGGACCGAGGACATGGTCTTCTACTTCGCGTCGACGTCGAAGATCTCCTTCCCGGGCTCCGGAGTCGCCATTTTCGCGGCCTCTCTGCGCAATCTCGCCCAGATCAAGCCGATTCTCGGCGTTCAGACCATCGGATTCGACAAGATAAATCAGATAAGGCACGTGAGATATTTCGGAAGTCCCGACGGAATCCGGATGCATATGAAGGACCTGGCGGGGATTATCCGTCCGAAGTTCGAGATCGTCCTGAAGACGCTCGAGCACGACCTCGGGAATACCGGCGTCGCGAGATGGACGAATCCGCGCGG
>JAGDAM010000376.1 GCA_017959485.1 Clostridia bacterium | reverse complement strand
TCTACCGCGGGCAGATCGGCTTCGTACAGCAGGAGCCGCTGATGTTCCACGACACGATATTCAACAACATCGCCTACGGACTTCCCGACTGCCCGGTCGAACGCGTGCTTAAGGCGGCGGACGTCGCGAACGCGCACGAGTTCATCGTACGCCAGCCCGACGGCTACGACGCCGTTCTCGGCGAACGCGGAGTCGGTCTTTCGGGCGGAGAGCGCCAGCGCGTCTCGATAGCCCGCGCCGTCCTGCGCGATCCCTCGATACTCGTCTTCGACGAGGCGACCGCCTCGGTCGACTCGGAGACCGAGCATCTCATTCAGGAAGCCATCGAGCGGCTTATTTCGGGAAGGACGACGATCATGATCGCCCACCGCCTCTCGACGCTCAGCCGCGCCAACAAGATAGTCGTCGTCGACAACGGCGAGATCATCGAATGCGGAACTCCCGAGGAACTTCTCGCCATGAAAGGCAAATACTACCGCCTCGTCGAAATCCAGTCGATGTCGGAAAAGCTGACCGCCGCCAAGGCGGAGCACAACTTTGAGTAAGGGGGAACCGGAAATGGCTCAGACCTGGCTCGACAAGACCGCGAAGATCGAACTGACCGACGTCTACACCGTCCGGCTCACTCTCGCCGACGGAACCGTTCACGAGGACGTGGAACTGAGGCGTCTCTTTCCGATTTCAAACCGCGACAACTATATTTCGCTCATCGACCAAAACGAGCACGAACTGGCGATGATCCGCAGCTACGACGACATCACGGAGGATTCCGCGGCTGCGGTCAGGGCCTGCTTCAACGACTACTACCTGATTCCGAAAATCACGAAGATCACCTACTGCTCGGACGCGACCGGCATGCTGACGATTTCCGCCGAGACCGACCACGGAAAGTCGACCTTCCGTGTCCGCAACCGCCATTACGACATGAAGATCTACGACAACAACCGAGTCATCATCCGCGATTCCGACGACAACAGATACGAGATCGAAGACCTTATGAAACTCGACAAGAAAAGCTGGCTTCTTATAGCGAGTTTTCTGTGAATAATCTCAAAAAATCAATCGGAGGGCATCTGTTATGAAAAAACTCTTAGCGACCGTGCTCGCGGCACTCATCGTAGCAGCCGTCATGATCGCTCCCGCCGGCGCTATCGCCGACAGCGAGTGGGAAGCCCTGAAGGTCACACAGATCCTTCAGGTCGGCAACGGTTACAACTACGGAGGCGACGAGGAACTCGAGTTCGGCAAGAACACGATGAGAGGCTTCGCCGTATCCCCGGACGGAAGCAAACTCTTCTGCGGATTTCTCAACCCCGGAAACTCTTCCGCTCTCGTCATGTTCGACACCATGACCGGCAAGGCGCTCGGCTACTACGTATACTATCAGCCGCTCGATCAGAAGACCTCCTATCCGAAGGGACTCGACTGCGACGACCGCGGATACTGCTACGTGGGTCTTGCCTACTATCCCAACAACGGCGTCGCCAACATGGCGATACTCAAGTACGACGAAAAGGACAACCAGACCGGCTTCCTTAAGGAGGTATCGGTGACCGAGGTCGTCCACGAAGCCGAACCCGGAACCGGAACCAAGGTCGGAATCAACGGCGTCAAGGTTAAGGCAGTCGGCAGCGCCTACTACGCCTACGTCGTCGTCAACTACGAAGTCGACTACCTCTACCGCTTCAACGTCACCAATCCCGAAACGCCGGTTCTCGACACGACATTCGGAACGAACGGCAGAATGGTTCTCGGAGACGACGCGTTCAAGATCGAAAACGGAACCATCACCGACGGCAACTACCTTGACGTCGACGACGACGGAACCATCTGGCTCGCGGTCACCGCGACCAACGGCGAATATCTCGCCAAGATCTCCGACGACGGCAAGGCGATCCTCGGATACGTCAAGCACAGAAAGGCATACGGAGTTTGCCTCTGGGACGACAAAGTGCTCTGCTGCTCGCAGAACGAAGGAAGCGAGATAATCGTTTACAAGCAGATGAACTTCGAAAAGGTCGCCGAGTTCAAGATCACCGAGAACAACACGGTAATCCCGGGCGGCTCGAACATCGACTACATCTCGCAGGATCAGATCAACTCGGTCTGCAACATGAAGCTCGGAGGAGGATGCATCTTCTTCGGAGACCAGGGCAACAACAGCAGCGACGTCGACCAGGTCTTTATGGCCGGACTGACCGACGACGGCAAACAGTTCGAACAGAACGTTTCGAAGTCCCTCGAGGCGATCCTCACCGCCGTAGAGACTTCCGAAGAGCAAACGACCGCCGCGGAAACACCCGCCGACGTTACGACCGCCGGTGAACCTGAAGTCACCACCGCGGAAGAAATCGTTACGACCGCCGAAAACACGACCGCTGCGGCGCCCGTCGTCACCACCGAGGCCCCCGCTCCCGCCAAGAAGGGCTGCGGAAGCTTCGCCGCCGGAACCGCGGTGCTCGTATCGGTACTCGGCGCCGCGCTCGTTATCCGCAAGAGAAAATAAAAGCGCGACGGACTTCAGGTCCGCCGAAAGGGACGGTAACAAGTCCCGAATAATACTCAGGGCCTGTCAAAAAGGGGACTCTCTTTCGGCGCGGCGTGATAAGGAAGTATTTTGCATAGTCTTTGACGCGCCGAAATGAAGTTGCCCTCTGCGAGGGCTGATGAAGAAATGAAGACGCTTCGCTAATGAAGACGTCCCTGCGGGACTAATGAATAACGGGGGGCGACTTCGCTTCATTA
>JAGDAM010000375.1 GCA_017959485.1 Clostridia bacterium | reverse complement strand
CACCGACCGCATAGTGTCGCGGCTGTTCGGAGACTACCTGCCGCTCGTCTTTTCCGGCACCGACGTCCGGCTTCAGAAACTGGGAAGAAACAACTGCTGACGGCGAAAAGAAAGACCCGCCGGGTCACGCGCGCGGAAGCGGCGCGAACAACTCAATGCGAAAGATATTGTCACATGGATAACAAAGAAAAAACCTCCTGCAATTTGAAGACTTCGATCGGCGGACAGGCGCTGCTCGAAGGAATAATGATGAGAGGTCCGCAAAAGACCTCGATGGCGGTAAGACGCCCCGACGGAAGCATCTTCGTCGAAACCGGCGATACCGTAATGTCCAGGTCAAAGCTTGCGAAGATTCCGGTACTGCGCGGGGTCGCAGCCTTTGTCTCGTCGATGGCTGCCGGATACAGGGCGCTGATGCGTTCGGCTGAGATCGCCATGCCCGAACTTGACGGGGAAGAGAACAAGCCGGCCTCAGCCGCCGAAAAGAGCGGCGGACAGGACTCGCCCGAATGCGCCGCGCCGGAAAGCGAAGAGGCGCCGGAGGTTACGCCGGCGCCCGAAACCGTTCCTGCCGAGAGCGTGGAAACCGCGCAGTCGGAAGAAGCCGAAGGCGCCGAACCTGCCGGCGCCGAAAATTCCGGGAGCACCGGCCCCGAAAAGGAGCCGAAGCCGGTGCCCGCGGCAAAGGAAAAAGAGAAAAACGGTCAGATGACCGTCATTATGATAATCAGTCTGGTTCTGGGACTCGCCCTTTCGCTCTTTCTTTTCAAAGTTATCCCGGAGTCGGTGTACGAGCTGTTCTGCCGTCTCTTTCCTTCGCTCCGCGAAGGCGGATGGTCGTCGAATTTCATACGCAGTCTGATTACCGGCGTACTCAAGATAATGATTCTTATCGGATATATGGCCGCCGTTTCGCTCATGAAGGATATAAAACGCACTTTCATGTACCACGGCGCGGAGCACAAGACCATCTTCTGCTATGAAAGAGGCCTTCCGCTGACCGTCGAAAACGTGAAAAGCCAGCGCCGCTTCCATCCGAGGTGCGGGACGTCCTTCCTCGTCCTTTCGGTACTGGTGTCGGTTTTCTTCACGATGTTCATTCCCGCGCGTCTCGTCGAGAACGGAGTGCTCAACGTTCTCGCGAGGACGGGTATATCCCTCCTTCTTCTGCCCGTTATAATGGGCTTCGGATACGAGCTTATCAGGGTCGCGGGAAGGCACGACAACCTTTTCACCAGGATCGTGTCCGCCCCCGGCGTCTGGCTGCAGCATATAACGACAAAAGAGCCTGACGACGGCATGATCGAATGCGCGATCGCGGCCCTTTCCGAAGTAATCCCCGAAGACGGGAGCGACCGGCTGTGAGCCGGCCCGACTTCACGTCGGAGAGCGTGGGCGATCTTTTCAGGCATCCTCCGGTCATAACGACCGAGCGTCTGATTTTGCGCTCCTTTCTCGCCCGCGACGCCGAAGACATGTATGAATACGCCTCCCGCCCCGACGTCGTCAGATATCTTAAGTGGGAAGCGCATTCCTCTCTTTACGAAACAAAATACCGGCTCGGGCTTATCGCCCGGGAATATAAAAAAGGCCGCTTTTACGACTGGGCGGTCGTCCTTCGCGGCGAGCGGGGGGAAGAAGGGAAGATGATCGGCAGCTGCGGATTCACCTCCTTCGATTTTTCGAACCGCTCCGCCGAGATCGGATACGTGATAAACCCGGCATACGCCGGACGCGGTTACGCGACCGAGGCGGTTTGCCGGGTTTTGAGATTTGCTTTTTGCGAACTCGGTCTTCACCGGGTCGAGGCGCGCTACGCGACGGGCAACGCCGCCTCGCGCAGGGTGATGGAAAAGTGCGGGATGCGATTTGAAGGAGTGCTCCGCGAGGCGGCCGTCATACGCGGCGAGCCGGTCGACGTAGGAATCTGTTCAATCCTCTCCCGGGAATTCCTCTCCGGATCCTGACGCCCCGCCGTCTTCGCTTCCGTGACGGCGTCCGCGGCGGCGTCCTCCGGCGCCTCCGGCGCTGCCCTCGGCGGGTTCCACGAAGTCGCGGCCACCCTCAAGGTATCTGCGCGCCTGGACCGAGAAGAGCTTGAAGTATTCGCCTCCGCGCTCCATAAGTTCGCGGTGGTTGCCTTCCTCTATCAGCCGTCCGTTCTGCATCACTATGATTTTCGAGGCGATTACGGCGCTCGACAGGCGGTGCGACACGAATATCGTGGTTTTGTCTTTGCGCAGACTGTCGAACTGATTGAATATCTCCTGCTCGGCCATCGGGTCGAGCGAGGCGGTCGGTTCGTCGAGGATCATTATGTCGGAATCGCGGTAGAAGGCTCTCGCGATCGCGAGTTTCTGCCACTGTCCGCCCGACAGTTCAATTCCGGTCGGTTCGAAGATCCTCATAAGCGGGGTGTCGTAACCGAGCGGCATCGCGTCTATGTATTCGGCCGCGTTGCCCTGCGCCGCGCTGGCGCGAACCCGCTCGTCGTCTACGTCGCGCTTCACGTCTCCGAAGGCGATATTTTCGCGAACCGTGAACGCGTATTTGCCGAAGTCCTGGAAGATGATTCCGAAGACCGAAGACAGATCCTCGACGTCATATTCGCGTAGATCGATCCCGTCGAGCAGTATCCGTCCCTCGGTCGGATCGTACAGGCGGGTCAGAAGTTTGATCAGCGTCGTCTTGCCGGCTCCGTTGAGACCGACGAGGACGACCGTCTCCCCGGGCTCTATCGTCACCGAGAAGTCGTTGATTACGTTATAGTCCTTGCCGGGATAGCGGAAGCTCACGTGGTCGAACACTATTCGGTGGGGAAGTCCGTGGCCGATCTTCGCCGGGACCGGAGAGTTCGGTACGATCGTCTGCTTTTCCTTGAGGAAGGACGTCAGGTTGTCGATGAAGAGCGTGCCCTCGTAGATCGACGCGGAGGTGTTGATGAGTGTGCTCACGCAGTTTGCGATCTGCGTCAGCGCACCGGTGTAGGCGGAATAGTCGCCTATCTTGAATCTGCCGAACCAGACTCCGTGGGCAATCACCGCGTAGAAGAAGCAGTTCACCGCCGAGGATATGAGTGCGATGATCACCATCCAGGTGTTTTCCTGCATGATGAGCCGCCGCAGTCCTTTGAAATAGCGCTCGAACACGTTTTTGTATTTGTCGATAAAGACGTCGGAGAGGCCGAAAATCCTGACCTCCTTGACCATGTCCTTGTTTACCAGCATGTCCGAGGCGTAGCTCATCTCACGCCGGTCGTGGGAGCGCCATCTTACGTATTTGAAGTGCTTGCGCCGGTAGACGAAGCTTACCACGGCGGATGGGATCGTTATCGCGATGATTCCGAGCGGCATCCACCACATGTCTGGTATCGTCGAGAGGATCCCGATATATCCCACGAAAGAAATCACCGTGGAAAGCACCGAAAAGGTCGCCTGAAGGGTGTTGAGCGGCCGGTTGCCCGCCTCTCGGTTGGCGTTTTCCAGCTTTTCGTAAAAGGCCGGAATATCGAAGGAGGCGAGGTCGATCGTCTTCGCCTTCTCCATAATCATGACCTTAACCGTCTTTACGACCTTTTCTCCGGCAATCCTCATGACGGTGTTGCCGAGCCGGTTCGCAACCTGGTTGATGATCCGGTAGACGAAGAGCACGATCAGCATGCCGAGCACCGCGGACCCTATGAAGGTCGCCGTCGGATCGAGAGTGCCGTTCGTGCGTGCGACGATGACGTCCTCCATCGAGTTTATGACACGCCTCGACAGAACGGTGCCGAGAGGCCCCATGATGCCGTCGAAGGCGGAGATGGCAAGCATGGCGAAAAGTATCCAGGGGTTGGTCTTCCAGACGAGATAAAAGGTGTATCCCAGCCGCGAGAAGAACCCGCCTATCACCTTTCCGAGAAACCGCGGAACCTCGCGCAGCGAATGCGGTCTTTCGATCTTATCATATTCGTACTTCGGTCCCGGACCGCCGTAGAACTGTCCGTTCATTCAATCACTTCTTTCACACAAATTTTCAAAATATAGTATATCACAAATTAGTTGCGAATGCAACCTTTTTGAACAAAAAACTCCCGAAGGTGTAAAAAATGCTGCTTTATCCCGCCGATATTCTGCTTCCGAAAGATCGCGAAGCTGCCAAAATGACCGCCTGGGCGACTGTCGCCTGCGATCAGCACACGTCGGAACCCGAATACTGGGATCGCGTCGCGCGAACCGTCGGGGATGCCCCGTCCACCCTGCGGCTGATGCTTCCCGAAGTTTACCTCGGAAAGAGGGAAGGGGAGGCGGAGCGGATCCACGCCGAAATGAGTAAACTGCTCGGTTCGGACTTTTTCGAGTGCCTTCCCGCGTCCGGAATTTACGTCGAGAGGACTCAGCCCGACGGCAGAGTCAGACGCGGACTCGTCTGCTGCGTCGATCTCGAGGATTACGACTACCGTCCGGGAGCCGTGTCCCCCATCCGCGCGACCGAGAAGACGGTCGTGTCGCGCATTCCGCCCCGGCTTGAGATCAGGAGAGGCGCTCCGCTCGATATGCCGCATATACTGATGCTCGCCGACGATCCGGAGGACTCGATACTCTCGCGCTTCGCCGGGCGTCCCGCCGACGCCTACTCCTTCCCGCTCATGGAGGGCGGAGGATATATCACGGGTGCTTTCGTTTCGGCGGACGAGATACGCGAAGCCGACGCATCTCTCGCCCTGACCGCGAAAGAAGGACAGCCGCTGCTGGCGGTCGGCGACGGAAATCACTCGCTGGCGTCGGCCAAGGCGGCCTACGAGGAACTTAAAAAGACCGATCCCGATGCCGGGAGTTCACCCGTAAGATACGCTCTTTGCGAAATAGTCAACATATACGATAAGGCTCTCGATTTCGAGCCGATCTACCGTCTGGTCCGCGTCCGCGACACGGCGGAGTTTCTGCGCGGGTTCGTCGGCTTCGCTGCAGGCCGCCCGGAGGGGTCCGCGGAAAAGAATCATGGGTTCGGTCCTCAGCTGTTCCGGGTTATAACGGGGAAGGAACGCTTCTCCGTCTGTGTTCCCGACGCCCCGTTCTCGCTCCCCGTGGCGACTCTGCAGGATTTTCTCGACAGGCGCGGAGAGAAGCTCGGGATCCTGGACGTCGATTATATTCACGGCGTACGCGAGCTCGAAGAACTCGCGTCGCGTCCGGGATACGCCGGATTCCTTTTCGGAGGAATGAAAAAAGAGGAGCTTTTCACGGCTGTGGCAAAGGACGGCTGCCT
>JAGDAM010000374.1 GCA_017959485.1 Clostridia bacterium | reverse complement strand
TCACCGTAAAATGCAAGCATTTTCTCGGAGATTTAGCACAAACTTCGGCCGGTTTTTGATCATTTTGAAGAAAAAAGCAAAATGAAAGAGGGTTCCGCGGGGCTGATTTCTGGAAAACCCGCGCGGTCAGCCGCCCTTTGCGGCCGCGACTTCCTCCGTCCGGTCAACGGTAAACAGCCGTCCTTCTCCCGCTCTGACGCGCGCGGTATAGTCGGCGACGTCCCGCAGCGGAGTCTCGAATTCGACTCCGGCAAGACGCTTCGCGTTTCCGGCCGAGTGATTGTCGCTTCCGGCCGTACGGCAAAGCCCGTAGGCCCCGGCATAATAATCCGCCATCCTGTTTTCAAATTCGCCGAGACTCGCGTTTATGACTTCGACGCCGTGCACGCATCGCGGAAAGAGCCGGACATGGTCTATGTAGGATTTTTCCCTGAAAGGATGCGCCTGAACGATAAAAGCGCCCTCCGACGTCATAAAACGCAGCTCGTCGCTCTTTTTCATCTCCATTATTTCGGGGTGCGCAAGAAACCAGTCCTTCCCGAGCCCGTACACAAGAAAATCGGTCCCTTTGTACGAAAGCTCCACGCCGAAGAAAACGTCGATACCGATCTCTTTCGCGAGCTTCTCACCTTCCTCGAAATCCCCGCAGTAAAAACGGATCTTGTCTTCGTATGACATCGATTCGTCGTTTCTCGCAGCGAAGTTTCCGTCAAGAAAATGGTTTGTGATAAATACTCCCGCGTATCCGATCGAACGGTAGAACTCAAGATTTTCCCGCACGGTTTTCCTCGCGCAGGCGCTCACCGGAGACGTATGTAAATGCGTTTCGTATCTGTACAATTATTTAACCCTCTATTGCACCTACCTACGCGCTCAATCGACGACGGGACTGACCGTGGCGGCTATCGCGATGTGGTCGGACAGAGCGGTCGGAATCTTGCGGAAGCCGGAAACCGACACTCCCTTGTATACAATATTGTCAACCGCCCACTCGAGCCCTCCGGTCTTAGATCCGGTGCAGGTGAGGTACGATCCGTCGTTGCAGACCTTGTATCCCGCGTCGGTGAAAAGGCCGAAATAATCAGGGGAATAGGCGTTCCAGTCGCCGAGCATAATCACCCGTTCGGTGTCTTTGAACGCCTCTATCAGTTCCTTCATCTCGTTCTGACAGACGGTGTCGATATAGGGCGGAACGTCGTAAAGATTATCGTCAAAGGCAAGATGCACCGCTACTATCGTGAGCGGCCCGCCGTCGAAATCCAGCTCCGCGGTGATATAGTAGTAGTCGGGCGCTTTTACCGCGGTCGTATAGGTTATCACCGCGCTGCGGTTGCACTCAAACTCGTGGACCGTGACGTTTTTCAGCGCAAGCTTTGAATAGATCGCGTTGCAGCTGTACCTGCGCTGCTCGCCCTCGAAGTTTGTTCCGACGTACGACCCGAACAGCGACGACGCGGGATTCGAAGGCGTAAACTGCCTGCTGTATTCGTTGAGAATAAAGAGATCGGCTCCGACGCAGCCGTCGATATAGGTTGAAAACTGTTTCGCGGCGGTTTCGTAATCCGCGTCTTTGAAGTCGGAATCGCGGTGCGAGCCCTTGCTGAAATGCCCGATATTCCAGGCGGCTATCGTGAATGACCCGGGGGCCGCGACGTCCGGAGCGTTGAAAAACTCAACCTTTTCGGGCAGATAGACCACGTTCTTGCTCGCGTAATATACGTAAAGATACTTCGCGTCGGCGGGAACGGCAAAGGTCGCGCTCGCGCTTCCGTCCCAGACGACCTCGGTATATCCGTCCGCGTATGACGGAACCTTGCCGGTAACCGGCAGCTCGCGCAAAAAGGCATACCCGGTCCCCGGTCCGTCCTTGATCGCGTTAAGAGTTACGTGATCGAAGTCAATACCTGTCAGATCGATGACCGCACCGTAATATCCGTTGACGATCTCGTATTTGTTCGTCTTTGTTACTATCGTCCCGGGAAGCTTCGATATCCTGCCGACCGGGAATGAATAAAGGATAAACTCCCCGCACCGGGTGCATTTCCCGTCGG
>JAGDAM010000373.1 GCA_017959485.1 Clostridia bacterium | reverse complement strand
GGGAGTGACGCGCCGTGAGTCCGGATAAAAACTCAACCGCCCGCGGCGGCATTGCGGAAAAGATCGCTTCCGCCGTTATCCGCGGGAGATATTTAATAATCCTTTTATTTGCTTTGCTTCTCGTCTTCAGTGTTCTGTCGATCGGAAAAACGAAAACCGACGGGGATTTCAGCATATTTCTGCCCGAAGGAAGCGAAACCCGCCGCGGAAGCGAGATTATGCGAGACGAATTCAAGGCGTACGCGTCCGCCCGGATCATGATCGCCAACACCTCGTTCGAAGCGGCCGACGCGATCGCCGCCGAGATTGCGGGGTACGACGGGGTTCTGTCGGTATCCTTCGACGGCACCGCCGACCGTTTCAGGTCGTCCTACGCGCTGATCGGCGTCGGATTCGCCGGGGAGAGCAGCGACCCGGCGGTCATCGCGGCAGCGGAAAAGATCGCCGCGCTGACAGAGCCGTTCGACTGCTATATCGACACCGACGCCGGCGTCGATTACAACAACCGGCTCTCGTCCGAGATGGGAGGAATACTGCTCATCTCGTCGATAGTCATCTTCGCGGTGCTGACGCTCACCTCGAACAGCTATTTCGAGCCGGTCGTCTACGCGGCGGTATTCGCTGCGGCCGCCCTGATCAATATGGGGACGAACTACCTGCTCGGAACCGTCTCGACGATATCCAACTCGATATCGGTAGTGATGCAGCTCGCGCTGGCGATCGACTACTCGATCATATTTATGAAGCGTTATCACGCGCTTTCGGCTTCGGACGCGCCGAAAGAAGCCGCCCGCGCGGCGCTCGCCGGAGCCATCCCCGAGATACTGTCCTCGGGACTTACGACGGTAACCGGACTCGCCGCGCTGACTCTGATGGAGTTCAGACTCGGATACGACCTCGGCACCGTGCTGACCAAAGGAATCGTCTGCAGCATGCTGACGGTGATACTGCTCATGCCGGGGATTACGATCCTGTGCAGCCGTCCGCTCGCGGCGGCGGTCCACCGGCCGCTGATACCCTCTTTCGACCGTCTGGGACGCGGAATCTGCCGCGCGAGACACGTTTTCACAATACTCTTCGCGCTTCTGGTTCCGGCGGGAATAATCCTTTCAAATCACGCGGAATTCGCCTTCTCTTCAGAAGCCGTCGACGCAATCGTTTATTCCGACGAGGCGGTCACGGCGAAAAAGATCAACTCGGTTTTCCCGAGATCGACCTACACCGCCGTCCTGATACCCGCGGGCGACTATGAGCGAGAGAAAGCGCTGATAGAGGAGCTGCGCTCGGTCGAAGGAGCACAGACGGTGACCGGACTCGCCGGAATCGATGCCGGAAGCGGATACCGTCTTACCGATACGGTCGATCCGCACGGCTTCGCGGCGGTGACCGGCGTCCCGTACGAACAGGCGCTGCTCATCTACGCGGGATACCGGATCGAACGGGGCGGCGCGGCGTCGCCCGGCGGAACGACCGACTCGCGGGTTCCGCTCATCGACCTGCTTGAATATATCTTCGAAAAAACCGACGCGGGGGCGGCGGGTTCCTTCGGCGCCGACCTTGACAGGATACGCGGACCGATACGCGCGGCGACCGACCAGCTGCGAGGCAGGGAGCACGACCGGATAATCGTCACCACTTCGCTGCCGGCCGAGGGAGAGGAAAGCGTCGTCTTCGCGGAAAAGCTCCGTGAAGCGGCCGACGCCGCCTACGGAGAAGGCGCCTCGCTCATAATCGGAGACGTGACGCTCTCCCGCGATCTGCGCGAGACGCACGTCCGCGACACGGTTATCGTCGGAACTCTGACCGCGGTCTTCGTCTTTCTGATACTCCTCGCCGCCTTCCGCACGCCAGTCGGCGCCGCGATACTTGTCTTCGTTATCCAGAGCTGCGTCTGGCTCAATTTCTCTTTCCCCGCCCTGACGGGAACCCGCAGCTTTTTCGTGACTTACATGATCGTCTCGGCGATTCAGATGGGAGCCACCGTCGACTACGCGATAATAATTATGAACAGATACCTCAAGTTCCGCGAGGAGCTCGGAAAGCTCGGCGCGGCGGCGAAAGCGCTTGCGGAAAGCTTCCCGACCGTCGTCACCTCGGGTTCGATTCTCGGCGCCGCCGGCCTGCTCATCGGATACCGCGTGAGCGACGTATACGTCGGGCATATCGGACTCGCTGTCGGCCGGGGCGCGATAATCTCGGTAATCATCGTTACGGCGGCGCTGCCCGGACTTATGATACTCTTCGACGGAGCTATTCGAAAAACGACCTTCCGCATCCGCCGTCCCGCCGGCAAAGGCAGGACGGAACCCGTGAAAGGGGAATGACAGAATGATAAAAACAAAACGGATTTTCCGCCGCGTTGCGTCGGCGCTGACGGCCGCGGTTATTCTGGCCGCGGCGCTGCTTCCCTGCCTTGAAATTCCGGCCTCGGCGGCCGTGCTCACAATAAACAGCGCGGAAGAACTTGTAAAACTTGCCTCCGACTGCGTGAGCGATTCATATTCCGCCTCGCTCAGCGTCAGACTCGGCGCGGATATCGACCTTGAAGGCGTGAAATTCCGTCCGATACCGCTTTTTGCCGGCAGCTTCGACGGATGCGGACACAAAATAACCGGTCTTTCGCTGACCGGCGCCGCGTCCTACGCCGGACTGTTCAGGCAGCTTTTGCCCGGATCAAGCGTGACCTCTCTCACCGTCGAGGGAAGCGTGGCCGGCCTTGACGGCGCCGAATTCGTCGGCGGGATCGCCGGGCTCAACCGCGGCGTGATCTCCGGATGCGAATTCACCGGAAGCGTCACGGGAGGCAGTTCAACCGGCGGCATATGCGGCGCGAACGCCGCGGAAGGCGTGGTCGAAGACTGCACGGTCTCGGGAAGCGTCGAAGGAGGCCGCCGGACGGGCGGCATCGCAGGCGACAGCTCCGGGACGGTGCGGGGATGCTCGAATTCAGCTGCTGTTTCCGGCAGTCCGGAGCCGCTTCGCATAGGGTCGCTGTTGGAAACGCTGGGAATCGGCGGCATCGACGCCGCCGGGGAACTCGGCGGACTTCTCGGCGGCGAATGCGACACCGGCGGAATCGCCGGCAGATCGGCCGGCACGGTGCGCGACTGCGTCAACTCGGGAAGAATAGGCAGAGAGTATTCGGGCGGCAACGTCGGAGGCATCTGCGGAATCTGCTCCGGATACGTTGAAAACTGCAAAAACAGCGGCGCCGTCCGCGGGTCCGACCGCGTCGGAGGGATCGTCGGAAGATCCTGTCCCGATTTCAATATGACGTTTACGTCGGGCTCGGCCGCCGAACTGAAGGACGCGATCGACTCGATCAACTCCTCTGTCAATTCGCTCGTGTTTCAGCTCGCCCTGAAAGGACTTACCCTGTCGGGACAGGTGAGCGGACTTGTGTCCTCGGTCACCGACGCCGAACAGGCGGTGGATCAGATCATACAAGATCTGCGCGAATTCGCAAACGGCAACATAGAGGCGGTCAACGCGATATCCGAAAGGATCAACAGCGCGGTCTCGGGTCTTTCAGACCTTTTTGACGCTTTTTCCGGAGCCGTCGGCAGTATTTCGAAATCCTTCTCCTCGCTGTCGGGCGTACTGAACGAGGCGGCGGCTCTGTCCAAACTGAACGACAGCGTTTTCGACCGGGTCACCGCGGCGACCGACGCGGCTCTGCGCTCCTCTGCCGCGCTCGCCGATAAAACGGCACAGACCGCGCAGACGATCGGACAGATCGCGGAAGGAGCCGATCCGGAGCATCTGTCAGAACTCCTTTCTCAGCTGCGGGAACTGCTTCCCGAACTTCGCGAACTGCTTGACGAAACCCTCGGAACGCTGAATCAGCTGAAAGACTCGGCTGTCGAAATATACGAGGCGCTCTATCTTCTCAGGGACGCCGGCGAACACGTCACCGCGGCCCTCGAGCTTTCCTCCCGGTGCGCGGACGAAATCTCGTCTTCCGTCAAATCGGTAGAGAAAGCGACCCGCCTCGCCGCCAAACTCGCCGACGACCTGTCCGCCCTCGGAGCGGTGAAATTCACGGTCCTCAAAGAGAACCCCGAGGCGAGAAACAAGCTGCTCGGGGCGCTGGAAAAGATAAACAATCACGTAATAAAACTGTCGGACGAGATCGGCTCGCTCGGTCTCGGCGACTCGCTTACGAATATCAGCGACAACGTGAAGCTCGCCGCCGACCTTATAGTAGACACGTTTGAAAGTATAACTCACCCGTCGCTTCCGTCGATAGAGGATGTTTCGGAGAGATACGGCTCCGACAAAAATCGCCGCTCGGGACGAATCACTGGATGCGAAAACACCGGCCCAGTCAGCGCCGACGGCTCGGCGGGCGGAATCGCGGGAAGCGTATCGCTGCCGCTCGAAATTGATCCTTCTCTTGAGATAGACTTCTTCGCCCTCTTCACGGGCGGCTCGGAGATCACCGTCTTCTCGCTGATCGACGGATGCGTTAACGAAGCCGAAGTCGAAGTCAGAAAATCCTTTGCCGGAGGCATCGCCGGCGACGCCGGATTCGGTTATATTTCGGGCTGTTCCTCGCGCGGAATGATCACGGCGGGCGTCTCGTACGCCGGAGGGATAGCCGGGCGCACCGAGGGAGAAGTCGCGTCCTGCCGCGCCAACGTCTCGCTCGACTGCCCGCTTTACTCGGGCGGCATCGCCGGACAGGCGCAAGCCGTGTCGGGTTCGATGGCTCTTCCTTATTTTCTCCGTGAAGCCGACTACGCCGGCGCGATAGCCGGAAACGCGGCGTCGGCGTCTGGGAACAGTTACGCCGAATGCGACATCGGCGCCGTAAACGGGTTCACCTTCGCCCGCGAGGCCGCGATTCTGACCTTTAACGAACTGCTTGTGAACAGCGGCGCCGATCCGCTCTTCGTCAACGTCCGCGTTACGTTCGACGCCGGAGACGGGAGCGCCGAAACGGTCACCGTCAGGCGCGGCGGAAAGGTGGCCGAACTTCCCTTCCGCGAGCCGGACGGAGAAGCGGAGTGGGTATGGCTCTGTGACCCGAACGCCTCGTATTACCGCGACACCACGGTCGCGGGCGCCTACAACCGCACGTCGACGCTGGCATCCGCCTCCGAAGCCGGAACTCCGCCCGAATATCTCGCGGAGGGAATCTTCCTCGAAGGCGCCGTCCTTTCGGTAACCTCCGCCGATCCGCCCGCCGCAATCGCCGGGAGGACGCTGAAAGCCGCGCAGGCCACCGTTGACGCATACAACGGAAACTCGATCCGCATGCACGTCAGAGCGGACGGAAACTACAGGGTCTATCTCTTCTCTCCGAGCGGCGAAACCCGCGAAGTCGAATCGACAAGGGAAGGAAGCTATCTGATCTTCGATATGGCGAACGGCTCCTCCTTTGCGCTCGTGCGCGACAGAAGGCCTCTCGTTATCGCCCTCTCGGTTGCCGCCGGAGCGATTATTCTTGCCGGCGCGGCGACCGCGGTAATAATCGCAGCCCGCAATAAAAAAAGATTCCCCCCGGGACACGAAGATGCGTGATTTAAACATTGAGTTTCTGGAGGAATACAAACGGGTCGACATATTCATCCGCGACGCTTACGGAACGCAGTCGGGGGTAACGGAGTATCTGAGGCAGATGGAGACGTCCATCCATCCGTCGGCTTCGCCGACACCTTCCCCAGCCGGGGAAGGCAAAGCAGCGTCGATTCGCCCCATCCACCGCTTCCGC